>NZ_NHPG01000022.1:0-516 GCF_002252965.1 Halorubrum sp. Ea1 | reverse complement strand
CATCGGGTCGTGTGGGTGGGATCGGGGGCGAACATCCGCCACGACTGGTCCATGTCGACGGCCTCCAAGACGTCCTCACCGGGTTCGGGGACCTCGGCGTAATCGACCGCCTGCGCCCCGGAGAGAACGATCAACACGAGGAACACGTACGGCAGGACCGTCGAGACGAGGACGCGTCCGCCGGCGAGCGTCCCGGTGAGGTCCGCATCGCGGAGACCGTCGAGGCGTCCCGGCGCGNNCGCGCCGAGGGAGCGACGGAATCGCTCTCGCCGCGGACTCGAGACGGGCGCGCCAGCGGGCGAGCGGCGTCGACCACCCCAGACTGGCGACGGCGCGTTCGGCGGCGTCCCAGACCGCCGTCTGAAAGAACGGGATGAAGCCGACGACGACCACGATCGGGAACAGATCGATCCGCATCGTGACCGCCATCCCGAGGTGCATACCGACGAACAGCGAGGCGATCGCGGCGCGCGGGACGCCGGTGAGCAGGAGCAGCAGGGGCGACGCGAACAGCAG
>NZ_NHPG01000094.1:38742-43495 GCF_002252965.1 Halorubrum sp. Ea1 | reverse complement strand
CCGAGCGCGCGGGGCTCGCCGACGTCGACACCGAGCCCTTCGAACTGGACGCGTGGGAGCGCGGACGCGCGTCGCTTCGCGTTCGGGTCCCGAACCGGAACGGAGAGGGCTCGGTCCGCGAGTTCGAGTCGATCGCGCTCCCGTACTCGCCCGCCGGCGAAGTCTCCGGGGAGCTCGTCGACGTGGGGTACGGCACCCCCGCCGAGATCGACGAGCGCGACGTCGAGGGGCGGATCGCCGTCGCCTCGACGACGACGCCGGACGGTCGGTTCGTCCACCGGATGGAGAAGTTCGGGTACGCGATCGAGGCGGGCGCGGTCGGCTTCGTCTTCGTCAACCACCTCGACGGGCAGCTCCCGCCGACGGGCTCGCTGACGTTCGGCGGGGAGGCCGACGCTGTCGCGGTCGGCGTCTCCAAGGAGTCCGGCGCGTGGCTCCGGGAGTACGCGGCCGGCGGAGGCGGCGCGGGCGGGACGCACGTCGCGAGCGACGCGGCCGCCGAGGCCGAGCTCACCGTCGAGGCGACGACCGAGCCCGGCGAGAGCCGGAACGTCGTCGGCCGCGTCGGGCCCGACACGGACGAGCGGCTCCTGTTGCTCGCCCACTACGACGGCCACGACATCGCGGAGGGGGCGCTCGACAACGGCTGCGGGATCGCGACCGTGGCGACCGCGGCGGGGATCCTGACCGAAGCGGAGCTTCCGATCGGCGTCGACGTCGTCGCCGTCGGCGCCGAGGAGGTCGGGCTCCTCGGCGCGGAGCACCTGGCCGAGACGGTCGACCTCGACCGGATACGGGGCGTGATCAACGTCGACGGCGCGGGGCGCCACCGGGACCTCGTCGCGCTCGCGCACGCCTCCGACGCGGCCGCGTCGGTCGCGAGGTCGGTGTCGACGGCGACCCGCCAGCCGATCGCGGTGGACGCGGAGCCGCACCCGTTCTCCGACCAGTGGCCGTTCGTCCGCCGCGGGGTGCCGGCGCTCCAGCTTCACAGCGACTCCGGCGACCGCGGCCGCGGCTGGGGTCACACGCACGCGGACACGCGAGACAAGGTCGACGACCGGAACGTCCGGGAGCACGCGATGCTGACGGCGCTGCTCGTCTGCGAGTTCGCGGCCGCCGAGCGCGACGTGCCCCGGCTCGACCGCGAGGAACTCGTCGCCGAGTTCCGCGACGCCGACTTCGAGACGGGGATGCGCGCGGCCGACCTCTGGCCCGACGGCTGGGAGTAGCGCGCGTCAGTCGTGCGGTACGGAGGGAGTGACGGAGAGGGCTACGGCCCGCGCCCGGTCGGCACGGTCGGCGTCGTGCGCTTGTGAGCCGTGGCCCGGTGTCGGTCGAGAAGGTCGGCGACGGTCTCCTCGTCGACGTCGACGCCGCCCTCCTCGTCGACGTCAACGTCGTCCTCCTCGCCGTCCGACAGCCGCTCCGCGATCGCCGCGGCGCCGAGCCCGCGGTCGACGCCGAGCCGGAGCACGCGGTCGATGACCTCGTACGGGGCGCCCAGATCGTCGGCGTCGCGCTGTCCGGGGAGGAATCCCGCGGTCGGCGGCTTCTCGACGACGAACTCGGGGACGTCGAGCTCGGACGCGAGGGCGCGGACCTCGGTCTTGTACAGGTGCCCGATCGGGTGCACGTCCGCACCGCCGTCGCCGTGTTTCGTGAAGTAGCCGAGCAGCAGCTCGCTCCGGTTGGCCGTCCCGCAGACGAGGCGGTCCGTCGCGTTCGCGGCGAGGTACGCGAGCGTCATCCGGAGCCGAGCGACGGCGTTGCCGGACAGGACCGGTTCGTCGTGGAGATCGAAGCCGTCGGGCGCGACCGCCCCGAACTGCGCGAACAGCGAGTGGAGGTGGACCGTGTCGTGATCGATCCCGAGCGCCTCGGCCAGTGCCTCGGCGTCGCGAGCGTGGTGCGCGCCGACCTTGTTACACGGGAGTATCAGCCCGTACACGCGGTCGGCGCCGAGCGCCTCGACGGCCAGCGCCGCGGTCACCGTGGAGTCGAGCCCGCCGCTCATGTTGACCACGACCCCCTCGGCACCGGCGGCCGCGACCCGCGAGTCGAGGAACGAGCGGACCCGCTCGCGCTCGTCACCGGGGTCGCGGAGGCGACGGTCCCCGTCGCCGGTGACGTCGTCGGGAACCGACTCGCCGGCGTGCGGTCCGTCGGTCGCAGCCGTCTCGTCGCGAGCGTCCGACCGGACCGAACCCGCGGCGCGCCCGTCTAACGAGTCGCCCTCGAAGGCGGGAGACCCCCGATCACTCATCGTTCGGGCCTCCGGTCGTCCCCGTCGTCGCTCCGCGGTTCCACGGCGTGGCGCGGTCCGGGACCGCGGCTCGGCGGGGACCCGACCGCGGTCGACCGTCGGTTCGACGATTCATGTTCGACTCCCGCTTCCGAACGGACGGGTAAATACCCACGGTGCCAACTATATAAGGTATTGTGAGAATTATCTCAGATACCAGTGTAAATACGGAATACTGATAAAGAAATTCGGGGTCATACAGCGAAAGATAGCTGATACGCAGATTGTGTCTCATATGGAGTAACAGGAGTTCTGTTCTATGTGCATTTTGGCACTAATAACATATGTTTGTGGGATTACTCGGCGCCCAATTACTGTATCAAGAATATAAGGTGCGTAGAAGCAAACGTTTATCCATATCAATTTGTTGGATTCGTGTATGTCGACGATACAGCTCACGACGAGTCAGAAACGCGTCTTGACCGCGCTCGTGAACCTCGCGGAAAACGCCGATCTCCCGGTCTCCGGGGGTGACATCGCCGAGTCGATCGATCGCAAAGCCGGCACGGTCCGGAACCGGATGCAGAGCCTTCGGGACCTCCGGCTGGTCGAGGGCGTCCCGGGGCCCGACGGCGGGTACGTCCCCACCGACGGCGCCTACGAGACTCTCGGCGTCGAGCGGATGGACGACGCCGAGACCACGCCGGTCGCCGTCGACGGCGACCCGGTAGAGGGCGTGAACGTCGAGGAGATCGACCTCTCCAGCGTCGCCAACCCCGAACTCTGCCGCGCTGAGTTGGTGATCCGCGGCCCGGTCGGTCCTTTCGAGGCCGGCGATCACGTCACCGTCGGTCCGACGCCGGCCGCCGGGCTGCGCCTCTCGGGGACCGTCGACGCCACGAACGTCGACGGCAACACCCTCCTCCTGCGCGTCGACGGGATGGAGACCCCGTCCGCCGACGCCGCCGAGGTGAGCGCGGCCGACTAAGAGGCGTCGCCGTCGCGGCGCTCCGCGGACTCGACGCGGTCCCCCGACGCGATCCGGTCCCGGATCGCCCCCGTCGCGGCGGCGGCGTGACGGGCCGTCTGGTACCGCTCTCCGAAGGCGACGCGGGCGCTCTCGGCGGCCTCCCGGTCGACGTCGAAGGCGACCCCGTCGTACGCGACGTCCCACAGCACCAGCGGCTCGGGCGGCGCGGGGCCGACGCCGAGTTCCCCCGGCACCGGCTCCGCGTCGAGCAGGCGGTCGATCCGCGACGGCTCGGTGTGGCCCCGTCCGACCGCCCGGACCGCGGCGACGAGCCGGCGGACCAGCGCGCGCGGGAAGCCGTCGGCGGCGACTTCGACCACGAGCAGGTCGCCGTCCCGGGACGCGGTCGCGGTCAGGCTCCGGACGGTCCCCGCGTCGTCGCTCGTCAGGTTGTGGAAGTCGTGGCGGCCCGAGAGCCGATCGAGGGCGTCGCGGACGCGTCCGTCGTCCACGGCGCCGTCGGGGGCCGGCGAGGAGGCACCCGCCGCGGGCGCGTAGAGGTGGTACCGGTACGTCCGCCGGACCGCGTCGTGCGTCGCGTGGAACCCGTCCCGGACGTCCGCGGCCGCCCAGACGCGCACCGATCCCGGGAGGTGCCCGTTGAACGCCCGCGGCGTGAGCCACGTCGGCGCCTCGAACGCGACCGTCTGCGCGACCGCGGAGACCCCGGCGTCGGTGCGGCCCGCCGCGGCGTAGCCCGGCGGCGTCGCGTGCGTCGGCCCGTCCCCGCGATCGAGCAGTCCGTGTTCCGCGAGCGCCCGGAGGAGGGTGCCTTCGACGGTCGTCGCGTGGGGCTGGCGCTGGAAGCCGGCGTACTCGCGGCCGTCGTACGCGACCCGGAACGCGCGAGTCGTCGCGGCGGCGGTCACGTCCCGTCTGCGGACCGGTCGTCGCCCCCGTCGGCGTCGCCCGTCGTCGCATCCTCGCCCGTCGTCGCGTCGTCGCCGTCCACGGCCATCGGCACGGTGACGACGGGAACGGAAGAGACCCGGACTATCTTCTCGGTGACGCTTCCGAGGAGGACTCGCCGGAGGCCGCTGCGAGTGTGGCTCGGCATCACGACGATGTCGGCGCCGGTGTCCTCGATGGCGGCCTCGATGATGTCGATCGGCTCGCCCTGCCTGACGTCGCCGACGACGTCGACCCCCGCGTCATCGAGCTCCGCGGTCACCGTCTCGACGCGCTTTCGCGCGGCGTCCTCGATCCGTTCGGCGAACGCTCCGGCCTGCGGCCCGCCGAGCGTCTGCGCCAGCGTGTCGACCGCGGAGACGACGTGGACGGTGGCGTCGTAGCGCTCGGCGAGGCTGGCGGCGTGCGGGACGGCGTCGTTCGACTCGCCGCCCGGCGCGACCGGGAGGAGGATGTCGTCGTACATACCCGGCACTGCTCGGGCCGGGTGCAAAACGATACCGGCCGTTCGAGCGAGCGGCGCAGTCGACCCGCGAGCGGGACGGATCGGCGGGTGGAGGCGGCCGAAG
>NZ_NHPG01000094.1:0-38713 GCF_002252965.1 Halorubrum sp. Ea1 | reverse complement strand
GCGGCCGAAGCGACGGGTGAGGGCGGACCGTTACAGCCCGAGCGCGTCGAGCAGGTCGAAGCCCACACCGACGTAGCCGACGAGTTTGAAGCCGAGATAGATCCCGACGATCGCCATCACGCCCGGTAACTCCGGCGGGGCGGGGATCGGGACGCGGAGGAACGCGAACAGCGCGCCGACCGTCACCCCGACGAGAAGCGCGGCGGCGGTCAGGACGGTGGTCGAACCCATGTCGACGCGTCGGCGACGTCCGTTTATAAACGCGGTGTTCGCGGTCGGGGACGCGGCGGCGGGGATGGGTAGGGTTTTCCGACGCGCGTCCCTTCACGGCGACATGGCACGAGAGGTTTCCAACCCCGACAACCCGCAGGTGACGCTCCAGACGAACCACGGCGACGTCGTCGTCGAGCTGTTCGCCGACCGCGCCCCGAAGACGGTCGAGAACTTCCTCGGACTGGCGCGTCACGACCCCGCCGCGGACGCCGACCCCGCGCGCGACACCAACACGTGGGAAGACCCCGAGAGCGGCGAGGTCCGCGGCGACTCGCTGTACGAGGGGAACGTCTTCCACCGCGTCATCGAGGACTTCATGATCCAGGGCGGCGACCCGCAGGAGAACGGCCGCGGCGGCCCCGGCTACCAGTTCGACGACGAGTTCCACGACGACCTCACCCACGACGGTCCGGGGATCCTCTCGATGGCGAACTCCGGCCCGAACACGAACGGCTCGCAGTTCTTCATCACGCTTGACGCGACCCCGCACCTCGACGGCAAGCACGCCGTCTTCGGCCAGGTCATCGATGGGATGGACGTCGTCGAAGAGATCGGCGCCGTCCCGACAGACCGACGCGACGAGCCCCGCGACACGGTCGAGATCGAGCAGGTCGCCGTCGACGAGTAGACCGGCGCCGCGGTCCCCGATGTCGACGCCGCGGTCCCCGATGTCGACGCCGCGGTCCGCCGTCCGAGTATCTTATACTACCCGATTCTCAAGCTCCTCGCCGTCATCGAGCCTGGTGAGGTTGCCGGCGAGGATGTCGGCGACGCGGTCGTAGTAGTGCGGCGTGTGGCCGGCGTTGTGCGGGGTGATCGTGGCGTTCCCGAGCCCCCACAGCGGGTGGTCCTCCGGGAGGGGTTCGGGGTCGGTCACGTCGAGGGCGGCCCCTCTAATCCGGCTGTTCCTGAGCGAGGAGACCAAGGCGTCGGTGTCGACGATCGGCCCGCGCGCTACGTTTATAAGGACGGCGTCGGAGCGCATCGTTTTGAGCGCCTCCGCGTCGACGATCCCCCGCGTCGTCTCGGTGAGCGGGCACGCGAGCACCACGTACTCGGCGTCGGCGATCGCCTCGTGGAACTCGTCGAAGCCGTACACCGCGTCGGCCGGGCCGCCCTTCTCGGGCGAGTACCGGACGCCGACCGCCTCGACGTCGAACGACGCCAGCCGTTCGAGGACCGTCTGCCCGATGGCGCCGAGCCCGACGACGGCGACCGTCGAGCCGTACACCTCGGTCGTCTCGTAGGTGCGCCACTCGCGGTCCGCCTGCTGGCGGTGCGCGCGCGGCCACCGGCGGGCGTGCGTGATCATCGACCCGACGACGTACTCGGCGATGTTCGGGCCGTGGACGCCGGAGGCGTTCGTCACGGCGACGCCGCGGTCCGCGAGCGCCTCGCGCGGGAGGTGCCCGGTCCCGGCGAACACGCAGGCGAACAGTTCGAGCTCCTCGGCGGCCGCCAACAGCTCCTCGTCGATGTGGAGCCCCACCGCGGCACGGGCGGTCGAGATCAGCTCGCGCTCCTCCGCCGGCGTCCGGGCCAGCGCGATCTCGCGGTCGGGGAGTCGCTCGCGGAGCGACGCGACGAGGTCCGACGCGTCCGATCCGTGGATCGTCTGTCGCAGCACGAGGACGTCTGGATCGCTCATGGCGACGCCACTCGGCGCGACCGTTATAAAGGGTGCCCGTGCGGCGAAGGGTGCCGGATTCGGGGCGCGCGGCGGCCGGTCCGGAAGGTGGCCGGTCCGGAAGGTGGCCGGTGCGGGGCGAGGCCGTTGTGGGGCGCGGCCGTTGTGGGGCGCGGCCGCGGCGGAGTTCGGTTACTCCAGGGCCGCGTCGAACGCGGCCTGCAGGTCCGCCTTCATGTCGTCGACGTGTTCGAGGCCGACGGAGACGCGGATGAGTCCGTCCGTGAGCCCCGCCGCGAGACGCTCCTCGCGCGGGATCGCGGCGTGGGTCATCGCGGCCGGCTGCTCGATGAGGCTCTCGACCCCGCCGAGCGACTCCGCGAGCGTGAACACCTCGGTCTCGCTCACGACGGTCGACGCCTGATCGAGGCTCCCGTCGAACTCGAAGGAGAGCATGCCGCCGAACGCGTCCATCTGCTCTGCGGCGAGCTCGTGGTCCGGGTGGCTCTCCAGGCCGGGGTAGTAGACCCGGCTCACGTCGTCGTGGGACTCGAGCCACTCCGCGAGCGCCGCGGCGTTCTCGCAGTGGCGGTCCATCCGCACCGGGAGCGTCTTCGTCCCGCGTAGCACGAGGAAGCAGTCGAACGGGCCGGGGGTCGCGCCCACCGAGTTCTGGTAGAAGCCGAGTCGCTCGTCGAGTCCCTCGTCGTCGACGATGAGCGCGCCGCCGATCGTGTCGGAGTGGCCGCCGAGGTACTTCGTCAGCGACTGGCAGACGACGTCGGCGCCGTGTTCGAGCGGACGCTGGAGGTACGGGGTCGCGAACGTGTTGTCGACCGCACAGAGCGCGTCGTTGGCGTGGGCGATGTCCGCGAGCGCGCCGATGTCGTTGATGTTCATCAGGGGGTTCGTCGGCGTCTCGACCCACACCAGCTCCGTCTCCTCCCGTACCGCGTCCCGCACGGCGTCGTGGTCGGTGGTGTCGACGAAGGTGGTGTCGACGTCGTACTCGTCGTACACCTGCGTGAGGATGCGGTGGGTGCCGCCGTACACGTCGTCGCCGGCGACGACGTGGTCGCCCGCCGACAGCAGGTTCAGGACGGTGTTGATCGCGCCCATGCCCGAGGAGAAGCAGCGCGCGTGGCTCCCCGACTCCAGCGACGCGAGGTTCGCCTCCAAGTCGGTCCGCGTCGGGTTCCCGGTCCGGCTGTACTCGTAGCCGCGGTGGTCGCCCGGTCCGTCCTGCTCGTACGTGGAGTTCGCGTGGATCGGCGTCATCAGCGCGCCGGTCTCGGGGTCGGGCTCCTGTCCCGCGTGGATCGCGCGGGTCTCGAAGCGCGGGTCGTCGCCTTCGGGGTCGTCGCTCATATCGGGGACTCGTCGGCGAGCCTGGTGATTCTTCCCCTTCGGAGCGGCGGTGGCCGAACGGACCCGTCGCTGCCGGAGCGGTTTCGCGAGAAGTGCTCGGTCAGGGATTTGAACCCTGGTCGTCGGCTGACTTCCGAACCGGCGCACCGATGCGCCGCATCCGTCGAAAGGCCAACATGATTGGCCGGACTACACCAACCGAGCGCGATTTCCGCTTGTGCCGCATCCGATTTAACTCTTCTCAACTCCCGTCACCGTGGGACGCCTCGACAGGGGCTTCGTCCCCGGATTCCGCCCCGCCGTCGAGAGCGGTCGGCGCGTTGAGTCCGCTTGACACCGGTGGGGTGGTTGAAACGTTAACGTGCGGGTTGATGCGGCGCGACCCCGTCTGTACTGGTATGCCGAGAGCGACACGCGACGGCGTCGCGATAAATTACGCCGTCGACGGGACGAGCGACGGCGCGACGGTCCTCCTCTTAGAGGGGCTGGGGTACGGTCGCTGGATGTGGCGGTGGCTGACCGAGGACCTCGCGGACGGGTACGAGGTGCTCCGTCCCGACAACCGCGGGACCGGCGACTCCGACGTCCCGGAGGGGCCGTACGCGATCGCCGAGATGGCGGCCGACGCGCGGGCCGTGCTCGACGACCGCGGCGTCGACCGGGTGCACGTCTGCGGCGCCTCGATGGGCGGCATGATCGCGCAGGAGCTCGCGCTGACCGACGAGCGGGTCGCCTCGCTGACCCTGCTTTGCACCTCGCCAGGCGGCGAGGGCGCGGCCGAGACGCCGCCCGAGGTTCAAGATCACATCTTCTCCGCGCCCGAGGACGCGGACCCGCGGGAGCGGATCCGGTACCTGATGGAGCCCGCGGTGAGCGACGGGTTCTACGAGCGCGAGCCGGAGCTCGTCGATCGGATCGTCGACTGGCGGCTGTCGGGCGACGCGACGCCCGCGGGCCGGGAGGCGCAGGCCGCCGCGGTCGCCGCGTTCGACGCGTCCGACCGGCTCGGCGAGCTGTCGGTCCCGACGCTGGTGGTCCACGGCACCGCCGACCGGGTGCTCCCGGTCGAGAACGCGGACCGTCTGGCCGAACTCATCCGGCACGCGACGGTCGAACGGATCGAGGGCGGGCCCCACCTCTTCTTCATCGAGGAGCGGGACGCCGTCGACGACAGGATCCGGTCGTTCCTCGACGGGGTCGCCTGAGATGGCCGGGAACGATCCGCGGAGTGGCGGGGAGGGAGCCGACGACCCCCGGCCGCACCCGCACGGCGACCGGGCGTACGAGTGGGTGGGGTCGCTGTCGGCGCGCCGAGCGCGACTCTCGCCCGACCGCGTCGCCGTCACGGACACGGCCGCGGGCGAGGAGTACACGTACGCCGACCTCGACGAGCGCGCCAACCGCACCGCGCGGTTCCTCCGCGAGGTCGGCGTCGGGAAGGGCGACCGCGTGGCCGTCGTCTCGCGGAATCGCGTGGAGCTGCTCGACCTGTTCTTCGCGACGGCGAAGGTCGGGGCGGTGTTGGCCCCACTCTCCCACCGGCTCGCGGAGCGCGAGCTCGCGGCGGTCCTCGGCGACGTCGACCCCGCGCTCCTCGCGGCCGAGACGCCGTTCGAGGGCGACGTGGTCGACGCCTTGGAGCGCGCCGACGTCGAGCCCCCGGTGCGCGCGATCGCGACCGACGCGGACAACGCGTGGCGCACGCTCGGGGCTGACCTCCCCGACGACGGTTCGCCGGTCGAGACCGCCGCCGTCTCGCTCGCCGACCCGCACCTCTTCCTCCACACCGGCGGTTCGACGGGCACGCCGAAGGAGACGGTGATCAGCCACGGCGCGATCCGCTGGAACGCGTTCAACACGATCACGGCGTGGGGGCTCCGCGAGGACGACGTGACGCCGATGGTGTTCCCGATGTTCCACACCGGCGGGTGGAACGTGCTCACCGTCCCCTTCCTCCAGATGGGGGCGCGGATCCTGTTGAGCCCCGAGGTCGATCCCGGCCGCGTCCTCGCCGACGTCGAGCGCGAACGCGCGACGACGCTCGTCGCGGTCCCCGCGGTGCTCCGGATGATGGCGCGCCACGACGAGTGGGCCGACACCGATCTCTCCTCCCTGCGGTTCGTCAAGAGCGGGGGCGGGCCGTGCCGCGAGAGCGTCATCGACGCGTGGCGCGACCGCGGCGTGGAAATATCGCAGGGGTACGGGCTCACGGAGTGCGGCCCGAACAACTTCGCGATGCCCGACGGCTTCCCGCCGGAGAAGACCGCCAGCGTCGGCGTGCCCGCGCTCGCGGTCGACGCGCGCGTGGTCGACGAGGACGGCCCGGTCCCGGACGGGACCGTCGGCGAGCTTGAATTGGCCGGCCCCGCGGCGGCGGACCGCTACTGGAACGACGACGAGGAGACGGCCGAGACGTTCGGCGACTGGGTCTCGACGGGCGATCTGGCCCGCGTCGACGCGGACGGCTACTACCACATCGAGGGTCGCAAGAAGAACATGTTCGTCTCCGGCGGGGAGAACGTCTACCCGCCGCGAGTCGAGGACGCGCTCACGGATCACCCCGAGATCGAGGAGGCCGTCGTGATCGGGATTCCGAGCGAGGAGTGGGGGACCGTCGGGAAGGCGGTGGTCGTGGGCGACGAGTCGCTGACGCTCGACGACCTGCGCTCGCACCTCGCCTCCCGCGTCGCCCGGTACGCGGTGCCGAAGGGGCTCGCGTTCGTCGAGGAGATGCCGACGTCGGGCCCGTCGAAGATCGACCGGGCGGCGATCGAGGAGCGGTTCGGGGAGTGACGGTCCGACGCGGCCGAGCCGAGCGTGCCGGGAACGAGCTGTCGGGCGCTATCCCGCCGTTTTCGGCCGTCTCACGACGTGGCGGGCGTCCCACAGGAACAACCGTTATATATGTGGGAGATAAGGGGAGGCCATGATCGACGTCACGATGGATATGGAGCAGTTCGACTGCCCGTTCATCGACACCTCCGCGGACCACGACGTCGGGTTCTCCGCGATGCATTGGCAGCTCGACACGGCGGCCGAACAGCTGGAGACCCGACTGCTCGTCGAGTCGTCCGACCGCTACGAGCTGAGCGAGGGCCTGCAGAGGCTCCGCGACCACGAGAACATGGCCGAGTACCGCCTGTTCTCGAAGCGGGACGACACCGCGATCATCCGGACGGTCATCGAGGAGACGAACGCGATGTCGACGATCACCGACCACGGCGGCTACATCACGGGCCCGTTCCGGATCGCCGACGGCTCCGAGCAGTGGCAGGTCGGCTTCGACGACGACGAGACCACGGAGGCGGCGCTACACGACTTGGAGAAGGGCAACGAGTTCGTGGTCGAGGACCGCTCGGAGCTGTCGATGGAGTCGCTGTTCGACACCATGCGCAACGCGAACGCGGCCTCCACGATGTTGGAGGCCTGCCGCGACCTCACCGACGTCGAGCGCGAGACCATCGAGACGGCGGCGGACGCCGGCTACTTCGAGTCGCCGCGAGAGGCGACCCTCTCGACGCTCGCCGACGAGTTCGACGTGTCGACGGCGGCGGTCTCGAAGAACATGCGCCGCGGCGAGAAGAAACTGCTCCGTAGCGTCGTGCAGGCGCTCGACCGGATGAACTGAGCCGGGCGACTGCGGTCGACTGAGTCCGTGACTCGCCCGGCCCCTTGATTCTCCGCGTGAGCGAGCGTTTTCGCCGGATCCCTCGCGGTTTCGCGTCGCTTGTTAACATCTTAACTCGGCCCCTTTTGCCGGTGTGTCTCGTCGGTATGCGTATGCGAGACGTAACCACGCGACGGTCGTATCTTCGACGAACTGGCGCCGCGGTCGGCGGAGTCGGACTCGCAGGACTCGCCGGCTGCTCCGGAAACGGCGGCGACGGGAGCGACGGCGGGAGCGGCGACGGCGGCGACGGCGGCTCCGGCGACGGCGAAGACGGGGGATCCGGCGACGGAGAGGACGGAGGCGACGGCGGAGACCTCTCCGGGGAGACGCTCCGGATCGGGGCGCTGCAGCCGACCTCCGGTGACCTCCAGTACTACGGCCAGATCAGCCTCATGGGATTCTACTCCGGGCTGGCGTACAAACACGACGTCGATCCGATCGAGGAGCTCACGCCGGGCACCTACACGCTGGAGACGGACGACGGCCCGACCTACGAGATCATCGTCGAGGACACCCAGTTCAGCCCCGACACCGCACAGAACGTCGCGACGAACCTCGTGCTCGACGAGGACGTCGACGTCCTCTTCGGGGGCACGTCCTCGGACAGCGCGCGGCGCCTGATCGACACCGTCGTCGACGAGTCCGAGGTGCCGTACCTCATCGGCCCCGCGGCCGACGCGGGCATCACGGTGAGCGACGAGTTCTGTCACCCGCTGGCGTTCCGCGCGAGCGAGCACACCGCGATGGACGCGCGTGCGGGCGGCACGTACGTCGCCGAGAACTTCGACATCGACACGGTCGCGGTGTTCGCGTCCGACAACGCCTTCGGACAGAGCGTCGCGGAGAACTACACCGCGGTCCTCGAGAGCCAGGGCGTCGAGGTGCTGGAGCCGCGGTTCGTCGAGGTCGGCTACTCCGAGTTCGACGGGCTCTTCGAGGAGGCCGTCTCGAACGGCGCGTCCGGCGTCGTCGGCGGGTTCACGGCGTCGACGCTGCCGCAGTTCCTCACCTCGGCGATCTCGTTCGACGTGCAGGTGTTCGGCGGGTTCGCGGCGCTGTTGACGACGAAGCTCATCGGCGGCACGATCGAGTCGGCGCTCGGCGAGGGCTTCACCGAGCAGGACATCAAGGACGCCGGGCTCGGTCCGTTCACCAGCCGGTACCACTGGAACCAGTACGAGAACCCGATCAACGAGGAGTTCCGACAGATGCACATCGACGCGTACGACATCGTCCCCGACCTGTTCAGCTCGGGGACGTTCACCGCCGCCTCCGCCCTCTCGCAGGCCGTCACGGAGTCCGGGTCGACGGACGGCGCCGACGTCGCGGAGGCGCTGCGCGGGATGACCGTCGCCGACACGCCGAAGGGCGCCGACGGCTACACGTTCCAGGGCCACAACAACCAGGGCGCCTCCCAGATGACCGTCGCCTGGCCGGTCCCCACGAGCGACGAGTTCGCCGAGACGTGGGACGCGCCCATCATGCCCGGCGAGCCGCTCGAACGGCTCGACGCCGAGGACGTCATGGTCCCCGAGGAGGACGCCAGCTGCTCGCTGTGATGCTGCTCGAAACCGACGGGCTGACGAAGCGGTTCGGCGGGATCACGGCGGTCGACGGGGTCGACTTCGCGCTGGAGTCCGGCGAGCTCTGCTCGCTCATCGGCCCGAACGGCGCCGGGAAGACGACGTTCTTCAACCTCCTCACTGGAGTGTTGGAGCCGTCCGACGGCGCGATCCGGTTCGCACCGGGCGCCGGAGCCGGCGAGGGCGGCCAGGCCGGCCAGGCCGGCGAGGGCGGAGACGGCGGGGTCGGCACCCGCGACATAACGGACGCCTCGCCTCACGAGACGGCGCTGGCCGGGATCCACCGGTCGTACCAGATCACGAACCTCTTCCCGACGCTCACGGTGCTGGAAAACGTCCGGATCGCGGCGCAGGCGGCGCGGGGCGGCGACGCCTGGAAGCTCTGGCGCAACGTTCGGTCGTTCGACGCGCATTACGAGGAGGCCCACCAAATCCTCGACCGGATCGGACTCGATGGAGCGGCCGACGCCGTCGCGGAGAACCTCAGTCACGGCGAGAAACGGAGCCTGGAGGTCGGCGTCGCGCTCGCCGGCGACCCGGACCTGCTCCTGCTCGACGAGCCGACCGCCGGGGTCTCCAGCGAGGGGGTCGACGACGTGGTCGCGCTGATCGAGGACGTCGCCGCCGACCACTCCGTGATGCTGATCGAACACAACATGGACGTGGTGATGGGCATCTCCGACCGAATCGCGGTGCTCCACCGCGGCGAGCTCATCGCCGACGGCCCGCCCGAGTCGGTCCGGAACGACCCGGCCGTCAGGGAGGCGTATCTCGGCGGCTACGGCCGCGAGGGCGACGCCACAGGCGAGGAGCAGAGCGGCGGGACCGACGGTGACGGCTCCGCGGCGGCGACCGACGGCGGTCGTCGCGTCGACCGGCCGACAGGGCGAGCCCCGCCGGCCGAACGGGGCCGAGCGTCTGGGCGAACGCCGAACCGCGGAGGTGGCGGCCGGTGAGCGTGTTGGAGTTCGAGGGCGTCCACACGTACTACGGCGAGAGCCACATCCTGCAGGGGCTCGACCTGACCGTCGAAGACGACGAGATCGTCGCGCTCGTCGGTCGCAACGGGGTCGGCAAGACGACGACGCTACGGACCGCGCTCGGGCTGACGCCGCCGCGGCGCGGGACGGTCCGATTCAAAGGCGAGGACGTCACCGGCCGCGAGCCCCACGAGATCGCCGGCGGCGGAATGGGGTGGGTGCCGGAGGACCGGCGGGTGTTCGCGCACCTGACCGTCGCGGAGAACCTCCGCGTCGCCGCCCACGCCGCCGCCGACCCGGACGCCCGGATCGGGGAGGCGTACGACCTCTTCCCGGCCCTTGAGCGGTTCGCCGACAAGGAGGCCGGCGACCTCAGCGGCGGCCAACAGCAGATGCTCGCGATCGCCCGCGGGATGCTCGGCGACAACGACCTGCTGCTCGTCGACGAGCCCAGCGAGGGGCTCGCGCCGCAGATCGTGAGCGACGTCGTCGAGGCGCTCCGCGCGGCCTCCGCGGACACGACGATGGTACTCGTCGAGCAGAACTTCCGGCTCGCGATGGACCTGGCCGACCGGTTTTACCTCGTCGACCACGGCGTCGTCGTCGAGGAGGGCGACACCGACGGCGTCACGAGCGAGGACGAGCGCATCCGGAGGTACCTCACCGCATGAGCGCGACCGCGCTCTCCCTCGGCGTCGCGGACCCGGCCCCGCTGCTCGCGACGGGCGGCGCCGCCGACGGGCTCCGGACCGCGGTCCGCGTCCTCGTCGAGGGGCTCGGCAAGGCCGCCGTCTACTTCACCATCGCGGTGGGGCTCACACTCGTGTTCGGGCTGATGGGCGTGCTCAACTTCGCCCACGGCGCCGTCACGATGGTCGGCGCGTACCTCGGCGGGCTCGTGCTCGTTCTGGTCGTCGGCTCCGGGACGGGGACGCTCGCGACGATCGGCGTCTTCTTCGCCGCGATGGCGATCGTCTTCGCCGTCACCACCGCGGCGGGCAGTCTCATCGAGCTGAAGCTGATCCGACCGATCTACGACCGCACGCCGACCTACCAGATCCTGCTGACGTTCGGCGTCTCGCTGATCATCGAGGAGGTCGCGCGGATCGTGTTGACGCTGCGTGGCATCCAGCCGGACCCGCAGTGGCAGGCGCCGATGGGCACCGTTCCGGACGTGCTCCTCGGCCGCACGGACTTCCTCGGGATCGCGGTGCGGCGGCTCTACCTGTTCGAGGTGCTGATCGGCGGCGTCGTCCTCGTCGCCGTCTGGTTGTTCCTCACCCGGACGCTGTACGGATTATACATCCGCGCCGGGAGCGAGGACACCGAGATGGTGCAGGCGCTCGGGATCGACGTCCGCCGGGCGTTCACCGTCGTCTTCGGCGTCGGGACGGGCCTCGCCGCGGTCGGCGGGGTCCTGCTGATGTGGGACCCGATCTGGGGGCCGAGCGTCCTGCTGAGCATCGACGTGCTCCTGTACGCGTTCGTCGTCGTGATCATCGGCGGGCTCGGGAGCTTCCGCGGCACCGTCGTCGCCGCGGGGATCGTGGGCATCGCGGACTCGGTGACGACGTGGCTGTTCACGACCGGCGTCGTCACCTTCTCCGGCCTCTCCGAGGTGACGATCTTCTTGCTGTTAGTCGGCATGCTGATCGTCAGGCCGCAGGGCCTCTACGGCGTCGAGGAGGTGGGCGGCCATTAGCGACCCCGACTCCTCCGCCGACGACGCGGGGGCCGACGCCGGGCACGACGACGCGGAAGTCAGCGATGTCGACCGCGCCGTGACCCTCGCCGACTACGCCCGGGACCACGCGGTCCACGCCGCCGTCGTCCTCGTCTTCTTCCTGTACCCGCCGGTCAACGGCGCGCTGGAGTCGTCGCCGCTGGCGGCCGAGACGGCGGCGTTCCTCCCGGGGATCACGTTCATGATCGCCGTGTTGTACATGGGGCTGTTCGCGATGAGCTTCGACTTCGTCAGCGGCTACACGGGCTACCTCTCGTTCGGCCACGCCGCGTTCTACGGCACCGGGGCGTACTTCGTCGTGCTCGCGGCGAACGGGCAGATCCCCGGGATCCCAGGCGGGACGCCGTTCATGATCACGCTGCTGCTCGGCGCGCTGCTCGCGGCGCTGCTGGCGCTGGTCATCGGCTCGGTCTCGTTCCGGCTCACGGGGGTGTACTTCGCGATGATCACGCTCGGGTTCGCGCAGGTGATCTACGAGCTGATCCGCTCGTGGGGGTACGTCTCCACGAACCCCCAAGAGGGGGCGACGATCGGGGGCGACGGGCTCGCGATCGGCGTCCCGTACGTCGACGCGCTGAGCCTCCGGGTCGGACGGCTCACCGGCACCAGCGTCGAGAATCTACTCGGCCTGGGGATCGACGTCTCCGCGACGGTGGTCTCCTACTACGCGCTGGGCGCCGTCGTCTTAGCCTCGTACTTCGCGATGCAGCGGATCCTCCACTCGCCGTTCGGGCGGGTGATGGTCGCCATCCGCGAGAACGAGGAGCGCGCCCGCGCCGTCGGCTATCCGACCTACCGGTTCAAACTGGCCGCGTTCGCGATCAGCGGCTTCTTCGGGGCGGTCGCCGGCGGGATCTTCGCCGCGTACGCCCGGTCGGTGTCGCCGGACAACTCCTACTTCTTCCTCGTCACCGCCGACGCGCTGATCACGACGATCATCGGCGGGTTCGGCACGCTGGCGGGACCGCTGTTCGGCACGGCGTTCCACCAGTGGCTGGAGGACGTGCTCTCGACCGAGAGCGGCGGTCTCGCGACCTACATCCGTGAAGGGGTCCCGGCGACCGTCCTCGAGACCGACGTCTTCGGGCTCAGCGTCGAGCTGTTCGTCAACACCGCTCTGGCCGGACGAGCGCCGCTGTACCTCGGGATCGTCTTCGTGCTCTTCGTGCTGTTCGTCCCCAACGGGATCCTCGGCACGGTGCGCGACCGGCTCGGGGGGACCGTCGGCAAGCGCCTGCCGGAGCGGCTACGGAGGTACCGCCGATGACGGTCGGAATCACCGGCCTCGGGACATACGTGCCGCCAGACACGATCACCGGCGCGGAGATCGCCGAGATCAGCGGGATCCCCGAGGAGGTCGTCGTCGAGAAGATGGGCGTGACCGAGAAGCACGTCTGCCCGCGAGACGGGGACCACGCGACGGACATGGCCGAGCAGGCGGCCCGCGAGGCGCTCGCGGACGCCGACGTCGACCCGACCGCGGTCGACCTCCTCCTCTACCACGGCTCGGAGTTCAAAGACCACGTGGTGTGGTCGGCCGCGGCCGCGATAGCCGAGGCGTTGGGCGCCGAGAACGCCTACGCCACCGAGAGCTACACGCTCTGTGCCGGCGCCCCGATAGCGCTCCGGCAGGCGGCCGCTCAGCTCGCGGTCGAGGAGACCGACACCGCGCTGCTCGTCTCGGCGAGCCGGGAGGAGGACCTCGTCGACTACGAGGACGAGGACGCGTCGTTCATGTTCAACTTCGGGAGCGGCGCGAGCGCGTTCGTCGTCGAGGCCGACCCCGGCGACCGCGCCCGCGCGACGGTTCACGAGAGCGCGGCCGAGACGGACGGCTCCTTCGCCGACGACGTCGTGATGCCCGCTGGCGGGTCGAAGCGCCCGCCGAGCGAGGCGACGGTGCGCGAGGGGCTCCACGCGCTGCAGGTCCCCGACCCCGACGGGATGAAGGAGCGACTGGGCCCGGTCTCGCTGCCGGCGTTCCGCTCCGTCGCCGACGAGGCGCTGTCGCGGTCGGGGTTCGAGCGGACCGACCTCGACTTCGTCGCCCTCACGCACATGAAGCGGTCCTTCCACGACCGGGTGCTGGAGGAGCTCGGACTCGACCCCGAGCGGGACGGCTACTACCTCGACGAGTACGGCCACGTCCAGAGCGTCGATCAGGCGCTCGCCGTCGAGGAGGGGCTGGCCGACGGTCGGCTCGCAGACGGCGACCTCGTCTGCTTCCTCGCCGCGGGCACCGGGTACACGTGGGCGGCGACGGTGCTCCGCTGGCACGGGTAGCGGGCCGCTTTGCGTCGGGGCGTCGGTCCGCGCGGTCAGTCGTCCTCGTGGGCCACCGAGAGTATCGTCGCTTCCCCGTCGAGGACGCGCTCCTCGCGCGCGTCCACGAACGCCTCCGTCCGCACCCGCAGTCGGTCGCCGCCGAGGTCCTCGACGACCTCGACGGCGGCCCTGAGCGTCTCGCCCGGACGGACGGGCGCGTTGAACGACAGCTCCTGCTCGAGATAGACGATGTCGCCCGGGAGCGACGCGAGCGCCGCCGAGACCGCCGCGGCCGACAACATTCCGTGCGCGACGCGTCCGCCGAACATCGACTCCGCGGCGTAGGCGTCGTCGAGGTGGATCGGGTTGTCGTCGCCGGAGAGCTCGGCGAACGCGTCGATCGCCTCGTCCGTGACCTGTACCTCGTGGGACGCCGTATCGCCGACAGTCGCGACTGGCATGACTCAGTATTCTGCGTCCCGGAACCTCAACCCCGGTGTTCACCCTCGAACGTCGACGTGCCGAGCGGCCCGCTCGGCCCGCGACCCGAAATATATAGGGATATATAATTATTATATTATGACTGACAGTTAGGGCTTGCTCGCGGCTTCCATCCGAATTATGACCGCTGAGATGCGACTTGCGTCGTCTATCCGAGACGCGGTAGGAGTATATATTTTGAATAAACTTAAGGGATATCGTGTGCGATCTGTATACATGGAAACGAGGAAGGTGCAGGTCACCGGCGGCTCGACGTACACGGTCTCGATCCCGAAGACGTGGGCGACGGAAAACGGCGTGGAGGCCGGCACCAAGATCGAGTTCTTCCCCGACGGGGACTCGCTGTTCCTCACGCCGCGGTCGGAGGAGGAGCGCACCCGCGGGACGCTCGACGTCACCGACCTCTCGGGGCAGGCGCTCACCCGGGCGGTGACGACGATGTACGTCAGCGGGTTCGACGTGATCGAACTGGAGGGCGCCGAGATTTCCACCGAGCAGCGCTCCGCCATCCGCGAGGCGGTCCAGAGCCTCGTCGGCCTGGAGGTGTTAGAGGAGACGCGCGAGCGGGTCGTCATCCAGGACCTGCTCGACTCCTCGGAGCTGTCGATCCACAACGCCGTCACCCGGATGCGGCTGATATCGCTGTCGATGCTGGAGGACGCGCTCGCCGCGCTCTCCGATCTCGACCACGACCTCGCCCGCGACGTGATCGGCCGCGACGACGACCTCGATCGGCTCTGGCTCGTCGTCTCCCGGATCTTCCGCGCGACGCTTCGCACGCCGAAGGCGGCCGAAGAGCTCGGCCTCCCGCGCGAGGAGTGTTTCGACTACCACTCCAGCGCCCGCCAGCTGGAGCGGATCGGCGACCACGCGACGAAGATCGGCCACCTGACGCTCAGCATCGACGAGCCGCTCCCCGACGAGGTCGTCGAGGCGGTCAACGACCTCCACGGCGACGCGGTCGAGGTGATCGACACCGCGATGGACGCGCTGTTCGCCGACGACAGCGACGAGGCGACGCGGCTGGCGAACGACGCTCGCACGGGCGTCAGGGCGATCGACGAGCGGGTGCGCGCGATCGACGAACTCCTCCGCGACCTGGACCCGGCCCGCGCGCAGCTGCTCGGCCTCGTCGTCGACTCCGTGCTCCGGTCGGCCGACTACGGCGGCAACATCGCGGAGACGGCTCTCCAGAAGGCCGCGCCGACCCCGTGAGCCCCGAGGGAGACGACACGGGTCGGCTCCCCTCCCGACGCACCGTCGCCGTCGCCGTCGCGGTGATCGCGCTGGGTGCGGCGGTTCTCGCGACCGGTGCCGGGCTCTACTTCGCGGTCGGCGCGGGCCCGGAGGAGGCGGCGGTGAACGCGGTCGAGTCCTCGTCGGCCGTCACCGTCGAGCGGCTCGACGGGCTGACGGTCGTTCGGAGCGGGCCGGTGACCGCGGAGACGGTCGGACTCGCCTACTATCCCGGCGCGCGCGTGAACCCGGAGAGTTACGTCCCGACCGCCGCGGCGACGGTCGCGGGGCGAGACGTCGCCGTCGTGATCGTCGACGTGCCGCTGAACCTCGCGGTGCTCGGACCGAACCGGGCCGACGACGCGCGGGCGGCGCTCCCGGCGGTCGAGTCGTGGTACGTCGGCGGCCACTCGCTCGGCGGCGCGATGGCCTGTCGGTACGCGGCGGCCAACGCCGTCGACCTCGACGGGCTCGTCCTCCACGCCGCCTACTGCGACAGCGACGTCTCAGAGAGCGGGCTGCGGGTCCTCTCGGTGCTCGGGGGCGCCGACGGGGTGATCGACGCGGACCGCGAGCGCGAGAGCCGGTCGAACCTGCCCGACGACGCCCGGGTGATCGAGCTCGACGGGGTCAATCACGCCGGGTTCGGCGCCTACGGGCCGCAGCGGGGAGACGAGTGGGTATCGACCGACCCGGCGGCCGCGCGTGATCGGGTCGGGACGCTCACCGGTCGGTGGCTCGTGGAGGCCCCCGTCGAGCGGCGGATCGGTGAGCGGGTTTTTTCAGCGTCGCCGCCGGACGATTCGGTATGCCAGAGATAGAGCTCGGCGTGCCGCGAGGGGTCGTCGAGTCGCTCCCCGAGGAGGACGAGACCGCCGAACAGGACATGCGTCGCGCCATCGCCGGCATTCAGTCGCGGATCAACGAGGAGATCGAGGGCGCCGAGCCCGCGGAGGCGGCCGAGGTCGTCGCCGACGCGGTCGAGCGAATGGAGACGCAGGCGAGCACGTACCACGAGTTCGTCCCGGAACTGCGCGCGTGGGGGCAGTCCCCGATCTACGCCATCGCATGGCGGAACCTCTACGTGGAACTGATCGGACAGCTGTACGAACACGAGTGGCTCGGCGACGAGCTGGGTCGCGAGCGGAATTTCCGGCTCGTCGAGGACGGGATCCGGCTCTCGGACCTGTAGTCCCCTTCCGAACGCGGTCCCGCCGGGCGAACCGGCCGGTCAGGCCTCGAGCAGCGACGCCGCCCGCTCGCCGACGGCGATCGCGGGCGCGTTGGTGTTGCCGCTCGGAATCGTCGGCATCACCGACGTGTCGGCGACCCGGACGCCGTCCACGCCGTGCACACGGAGCCGATCGTCGACGACCGCCGACTCATCGTTCCCCATCCGACACGTCCCGACCGGGTGGTACACCGTGTGAGCGGTCTCGCGCACGTGTTCCTCGATCTCCGCGTCTGTCTCGACGTCCTCGCCCGGCCAGACCTCCGCGCCGCGATACGGGTCGAGGGCGTCGGCCCGAGCGATCTCACGGGCCCGCTTGACGCCCTCGCGGAGGACCTCGAGGTCCGGCTCGGCCGAGAGGTACCGCGGATCGACGACGGGGTCATCGGTGGGATCGGCGGAGGCGAGCTCGACCCGCCCCCGGCTCTCGGGCCGCACTTGCGTCGCGCCGATCGAGAACCCGAGCCCGTCGGGGTTGTCGAAGCCGTGGTTCATGTAGTACGTCGGACAGAAGTGGAACTGGAGGTCCGGCGCCGGCTCGTCGTCGTCGACGTAGGTGTACCCGGCGCCCTCCCCGATGTTCGACGTCGGCGCCGGCGGCTCGTCGTCGGTCCGATCGTACACGACGAAGCTGAACAGGTGGTCTTGGAGGTTCCGGCCGACGCCCGGTCGGTCGGCGACCACGTCGATGTCGTGGTCGCGGAGGTGCTCTGCCGGCCCCACGCCGGAGCACATCAGTAGCTGCGGCGTGTCGTACGCCCCCGCGCTGAGCACCACCTCCTCCGAGACGTCGACCTCGTGCGTCTCGCCGTCGCGTCGGTAGTCGACGCCCTCGGCGCGGGTCGCGTCGTCGAACCGGATACCGGTGACGTGTGCGCGGGTCTCGACGGTCAGCCCGGCGCGGTCCAGTACCGGTTTGATGAACGCCGCGGCGCTGCTGCACCGCTTCCCGTCCCGCTGCGTCACGTGGTACAGTCCCGCACCGGTCTGCCGTCGCCCGTTGATGTCGGCGTTCCGCTCGATGCCGCACTCCGCGGCCGCGTCTACGAACGCCTCCGAGGCCGGGTGCGGGTCGGACAGGTCGTCGACGGTCAGTGGTCCCCCCGTCCCGTGAAACTCCTCGTCTCCGCTGCCGACGAAGTCCTCGCTCCGTTTGAACGCGTCGAGCATCTCGTCGTGGCTCCAGCCGTCGTTCCCCATCGACGCCCAGTTGTCGTAGTCCCAGGGAACGCCCCGGTTGTAGATCATCGCGTTCAGCGAGCTCGACCCCCCGAGGGTCTTCCCGCGGGGATGGTACAGCCGGCGGTCGTTCATCTCCGGCTGCGGCTCCGTGTAGTACTCCCAGTCGGCCTCGGACTTGAACAGCTCCGGAAAGCGGACCGGTGTGTTGATCCGCTCCTCGTGGTTCTCGTCGGGTGCCCCCGCTTCGAGTAAAATCACGTCGTTCCCCCGCTCAACTAGCCGCCGCGCGACCACGCAGCCCGCCGACCCGGCGCCGACGACCGCGTAATCGTACGCCTTGCTTGACATTTCCAAGTGATTGGACGGACCGGTGGAACCTAAAGCTATGGTACCACATCGCACGAGCGGTGTGGTTCCTCCCCGCTTCTCGGGACCGTTTTATGTCGGTCCGGACCGATTACGCGCATATGGAACTGGAACTGCGGTTCTTCGCGACGTTTCGCGAGGCCGCCGGCGGGAAAATCGTCGAGGCGGAGTTCGCCGACGGGTCGAGCGTCGGAGACGTGTTGCGGGAGCTAGAAGCGGAGTACGAGGGGATGAACGGTCGCCTGGTCGTCGACGGCGGCCTCGCGCCCCAGATCAACGTGCTCAAGAACGGCCGCGAGGTGCTTCACCTCGACGGGCTGGAGACGGCGTTGGAGGACGGCGACCGGCTCTCGGTGTTCCCGCCGGTCGCGGGCGGCGCATGACCCCCGACGGCGAGGCGAGCGGCGGGACCGAGCCCGTCGACGGTCCCCCGCCCGCGGAGGAGGGCTGGGAGCGCGAGACGGTCGCGTACCGCGGGATTTCCCGGCGGCTCGCGGCCCACTACCTCGTCAACCTCGGCGGGACGCTCGTGGGCACGGACGACCCGGCCGAGGCGACCCGCGTGGACGGCGACGGGTGGCGCGTCGCGCTCAGCGCCGAGACGGTGACGGCCGCGGCTGCGATTCGACTCACCGAAGTGACCGCCGAGTTCGTCGGCGACCCGGACGCGCTGGCCGAGCTCCTCCCGAAGTACCGTCAGAAGGCGATGCGGGCCGGAGGCTGATGGCCGGCGACGAGGAGTCACCCGGGACGGGGTCGACGTCGCCGAACGGCGACTACCCGATCGACGGGACCGCGCTGGTCAAGACGGCGGCGCTCGCCAGCGTCCCCGCCGAGCGGCTCCCCTCCCTCCTCGCCCGCGTGCAGGCGGACCTGAGCCCGCGGATCGATGAGTACAGGCGGCGGTACGAGCGCATCGCGGCCGAGCCGGACCGCGAGACGTTCCTCGTGGAGCCCGACCACTGGGAGAGCGTGGGGGAGCGGCTGGGACTCACTGACCGCGAGCGCGACGCCGTCGCCCGCGCCCACGAGACGGCTGTCGAGCGGGCGGGCTCGGGTCGGACGCGGCGCGAGGAGTTCGAGACCGCGCTGGAGATCCGGTCTGGCGTGGTGATCGGGACCGCGACCGACGACGACTGACCGCGATCGACCGCGACGACGACTGACCGCGACCGACGCCTTTTCGACGCCCCCGCGTGGACGTGCCGCCATGCGACTCGCACGCCTGCTCACGCCGGACGGACCGGTCTCCGGACGCTACGAGGACGGGACGATCGTCGACGACGACGGCCGCTACGAGGTCGGTCGCGACGGGCGGCTCCTCCCGCCCTGCGACCCGAGCGCGCTCTACTGCGTCGGGCGGAACTACGTCGAGACACTCGATCAGATGGAGTACGAGCGCCCCGAGGAGCCCGACTTCTTCATCAAACCGCCGGCGAGCCTGCTCGCGCACGGCGAGTCGATCGCGTACCCCGAGTGGACCGACGAGCTGACGTACGCCGGCGAGCTGGTCGCCGTCATCGACGAGCGCTGCCGGGATGTCGCCCCCGAGGACGTTCCCGGGGTCGTCCGCGGCTACACGGTGATGAACGACGTCGACGCGCTCGACCAGCAGGGGCGGACCGCGCGGAAGGCGTTCGACGGCTCAGCGCCCCTCGGCCCGTGGATCGAGACCGACGTCGACCCGACGAGCCTCGACATCTCGACGACGGTCGGCGGGGAGCAGCGTCAGGACGCGAACACCGAGCTGATGCTGTTCGGTCCCCACGAGATCGTCTCGTACCTCTCGGAGCGGTTCACCTTCGAGCCCGGCGACTGCGTCGCCTTCGGGAGCCCGGCGAACCCCGGGCTCGTCGAACCGGGCGAGCGCGTCGAGATCACCTACGAGGGCGTCGGGACGCTGTCGAACCGAGTCGTCGACGTGTCGTAACTGACGGCTTATTTTAATAAGCGTGCGGTGGCGCGTGCTTTTTGAGCGGCCGGAGGCCGCGAGTAGCGAGGGACCGAAGGTCCCTCTGACAGCCGGCGGCGTAGCCGCCGGCGAGAGCGCGCGCGAGGGAGTCGCTGGCTCCCGAAGCGAAGCGGAGGGTGCCAGCGGCGAGGCTGGGGAGGCGTGAGGCTGCGGTTGCGGTGCGGGGCGCGCCTCACGGCTGGAGCCTTGGATGCCTTCACCGTCGACGCGTGTTCGATTATTTATAAGCGAGCCGCCGGAGGGTCGGAGGGGTTCGTCGTGCCAACGACGGCAACGACATATACACAGACTACGATCGACCCGGGAAAAAGACGGCCAGCGAAATTCGATTAGTTCGGATTCTTCAGCGGCTGCCGCTCCCCGTACGTCAGCGTCCGCCAGACCCACTCCACGGGGCCGTATCGGTAGTAGTTGAGCCACGCCACCGACAGCACCACCTGCACGACCCAGATGGCGAGGACGATCCCGTACTGTTCGACGCGGTTCACGGAGCCGAACAGGCCGAGGCCGTGGCCGTAGAAGATCGAGGTCGCGAGCACTGTCTGGAGGAGGTAGTTGGTGAACGCGGTCCGTCCGACCGCGGCGAAGGTCCTCGTCACCGGACCGTCGGGCCGCCGCTTCGCGTACAGCATGACGAGCCCGACGTACCCCCCGGCGACGAGGAGGCTCCCCCAGTAGTTGAACTGACGCCAGTACAGCGCCGCGCCCGCGCTCCAGTCGTTCGCCTCGATGTAGGCGACGCCGGCGACGACGACCGCGACGCCGACGACCCCGCCGGCGACGAGCCGCTTATAAAACCGCGCCGAGCGCTCGCCGGTGAGCACGCCCCAGCGGTACAGCGCCATTCCGAGCAGCATCACGCCGCCGACGCGCCAGAAGCTGGACCCGATGAAGCCGGACGTCTGTCGCTGGAAGGAGGCGGAGACGCGGTGGTCCATCTGTTCGAGCCAGCCGCTCCGGTAGGTCGCCACCTCCTGGCGCAGGGCGGCCTCGCTCGGCGCCCACTGAGACGCGATCGCGTCGCCGCCGATGCTGACCGCGGCGAACAGCTCCGTGACGGGAACGAACAGCAGGAAGAGCCCGCCGAGCGCCGCCAGCCGTTTCGCGTCCATGTCGCGGACCGTGATCAGGAACAGCCCGGTGAAGCCGTAGGCGACGAGGATGTCGCCGTACCACAGCAGGTACGCGTGCGCGAGTCCGACCGCGATGAGCACCGCGGTCCGCCGGTAGTGGAGCCGGACCGCGTCCTGTCCCTTCTCCTCTTTGCTCCCGACGAACAGCAGGACCCCGGCGCCGAACAGCGCCGAGAACAGCGTGATGAGCTTCGACTGCGCGAACACGTGGCCGGCGAACCACGCCCAGTAGTTCGCGCCTGTGAAGTCGCCGTAGACGGTGGAATCGGCGTACACGGTGGGGTTCAACAGCGACGCCTCCGGCATCGCGAACACCCAGACGTTGATGAGCAGGATTCCGAGCAGGGCGAACCCTCTGAGCGCGTCGAGGCTGACGATGCGTTCGGAGGGCGGGGTCGGGCCGGCGTCGCGTGTCACGGATTGCTTCCGAGGAGGAACCGGAGGACCGAATAGGTTCGGATAGCGGGAGCCGGAGACGGCGGGGACTCGGGCCGAGGGCGGGACCGGGCCGGCCTCAGTCCAGCCGGACGGCCTCGCCGCGCTCCGAGGATCGGTAGATGGCGTCGATGACGCGCTGGACGGAGAGCGCCTCGTCGATCGTGTTGATCGCGGGCGCCTCGCCCGCGGCGACCGCTTCGAGGAACGCCGCCTGCTCGGCCCCGTGGCTGTCGCCCTCGCGGGTCTCGACCTCGGTGTCGGAGAAGTGGTGGCTGTCGCCGTCGAAGGAGCGCGCCTCGTGGATCGTGAGCTCGTCGCTGCCGCGGTCGAACGTCGCGCCCGCCTCCGTCCCGCGGATCACGAACTCATCGTTCGTCGGTCGGTTCGTCGCCCACGCGACCTCCAGCGACACCGTGTTGCCGTCGGCATCGCGGATGAACGCCGACGCCGAGTCCTCGACGTCGAACCCCTCGGCGCCGTTGTCGTCGCCCCACATGTGGACGAACGCGTAGTCGTCGCGGTTCCCGAACTCGGAGCGCGTCTCGCCCGACACCTCGACGACCTCCGGGTGGTCGAGGAAGTACAGCGCCAGGTCGACGGCGTGGACGCCGATGTCGATGAGCGCGCCGCCCCCGGCGACGTCGCCCGACGTGAACCACGAGCCGCGGCCGGGGACTCCCCGGCGGCGGACGTAGTTCGCCTCGACGTGCGTCGTCTCGCCGAACCGTCCCTCGTCCTGGTAGCCTTTGATCACCTGGACGGGCTCCGCGAACCGGTTGTTGAACCCGACCATGCAGAACCCCTCGGCGTCGCGGGCGGCCGCGGCGATGCGCTCGGCGCTCTCGACCGTGTGTGCGAGCGGCTTCTCCAAGAGCACGTCGAGGCCGGCCTTCAGCGCCGAGACGGCGTACTCCTCGTGGAAGCGGTTCGGCGTCGTGATCAGGACGGCGTCGCAGTCCTCGTACAGGTCCGTCTCGCTCTCGTACGCGTGGACGTCGAACTCCTCGTGGAACCGCCGCCGGGCGTCGGCGTCGATGTCCATGCCGCCGACGAGGTTCGCGCCGCGCTCCGTCAGCTTCGTCGCGTGGTGCTTCCCGATCCCGCCGAGGCCGACGATGCCGACGGCGACGTCGTTCGCGTGAGTCATACGCCGAATTCACAACGAATGTTGTTAAGGCTCACGTTCCGGCTCACGCGGTCGCGATCGCCGGCGGTCCGGGGCGCGGGCGGTTCAGAGGAGCGCGAAGAGCGTCTCCGCCAGTTCGAACAGACCACTGAACGACTCCGCGCCCGGGCCGAGACCTCCCTCGCCCGGGAGGGTCCCGAGGATACGCTCGGACTCGCGGCTCCAGACGAACCCCCCGACCAGCCACGCGCCGGCGAGGAAGGCGACCGCAGCGAGCAGCCGCGAGACGGCGAGAAGCCGCAAGACGAGGGGCAACAGGAGCACCGACGCCGCCCCGGCGAGAACGTAGGTGACGGCCGACCGCAGCGACGCCGCGAGCGCCGGTTCGACCGTCCCGGTCCCGACGAGGAGCGCGGTCCCGCCGACGCCGCACAGGAGCGTCCCCCAGACGACCGCCCCGAGCAGCCGCACTCGCCCGCCGTACCCGGAGCCGGCCGCCTCCGGCACGTCGTCGTGGACCCACGGATTGCGCATGCTGACCGTCGCCGCCCCGCCCGTTTATGTCTCGCTTCAGATACCCGAAACGCGAGGCGTGAAACGTTCTGACGGGGACCATCGACGGGACTGGCGGCCGTTCGCGTCCCTTCGGCTATCGCTCCTCGTCGACGGGGCGGTCCCGCGTCATCCACTCGCTCGCCTGCGGCTCCGCCGCGTCAGTCACGACCTCGACCAGCGCGGGGCCGTCGCGGCGCCGGGCCGCGTCGACCGCGTCCCCGACCGCGTCGAGGTCGGTCACCCGCTCCGCGGGGACGCCCATCCCGGACGCGACGGCGACCGGGTCGAGGCCCGCGTCCGCCCACCCGTAGGCGCTTTCGGGAAAGTCGTACGAGCGCGACGCCTCCTCGCTGATGATCGCGTAGTCGTCGTTGTTGAGCGCGACCACCGTCACGTCGAGGTCCTCGGCGGCGAGCGTGTGTAGCTCGTGAACGCACATCATGAGTCCGCCGTCCCCGGTGAGCGCGACGGCGTCGCGGTCGGGGTTGGCGAGCCTCGCGCCGATCGCCGACGGGAGCCCGGTGCCCATCGTCGCCCACGACCCCGGGTTGACGTACGATCGAGGCCCCGACGCCGGGAAGGAGACGAGCGTCCAGAGCCGGAACCCGCCCGCGTCCGCCGTGACGACGGTCTCGTCCGGGAGCGCCTCCCGGACCTCCCGGAGGACTTCGACGGACCGGAGCGGGTCGTCGGGGGCCCGCCCGTCGGCGAGCGTCGCGAACCGCTCCTCGTCGGCCGACCTGACCGCACCGGCCCGCTCGGCGCCGTCGAGTTCGGCCCCGTCCGCCGCCGGCGACGACGAGGCCGGCGACGACGAGACCGGCGGCGAGAGGTCCGCCTCCCGGCCCTGGTCGAGACGATCGTCGAGCGCACGAAGGAACGCGTCCGCGTCGGCGACGACCCCGAGTTCCGTCTCGTAGCCGAATCCGACGTCGTCTCCGTCGAGGGTGACGTGGACGAGCCGGTCCGGCATCGAGACCGACCACGAGGCGGTCGCGACCGCGTCGAGGTCGGACCCGACGACGAGCCCGACGTCGGCCGCGCCGAGCAGTTCCCGGAGGTCGGTGCTCGACCCGCCGCAGAGGACGCCGGCGGAGAGCGCGTGCGTCTCCGGCAGCGTTCCCTTCCCCTTGTACGTGGTCGCGACCGGCGCGTCGAGCGCCTCCGCGACGGACCGGAGCGCGTCGCTCGCGCCGGCCCGTCGCACGCCGCCGCCCGCGAGGATCGCCGGGGCGTCGGCCCCCGCGAGCAGTTCCGCGGCGCGGTCGACGGCGTCGGCGGGCGGGGCCGGCGGCGCGCTCGGCGACCGCTCTCCGACCGCGGGCTGCGGCGTCCGGCTCGCGAGGACGTCCTTCGGGATCCCGACACGAACCGGCCCCTGCGGGTGTTCGCGAGCGACGCGAATCGCGTCGGCGACGGCGGGGACGGCGCCCGCCGGCGAGTCCACGAGGACGTTCTCCTTGACGACCGTGTCGTACGTCTCCGGCGGCGTCTCGTGGATCCCGTCGCCGCCGCGCACCTCGCGCTCCGTCTCGACGGCGAGGTGCAGGAGGGGGACGCAGTCGTTCAGGGCGTTCTTCAGCCCGTTCATCGCGTTCATATCGCCCGGGCCGGGGACGACGACCGTCGCCGCCATCGCGCCCGGCTCGCCCGTCTCGGCGTACCCCCACGCCTGATGGGTGACGGCCGTCTCGTGGCGCGCGACGACGAACCGCGCGTCGCGGTCGGCGAGCGCCCGGTTGAGCGGGAGCGTCTGCTTCCCGGGGATCCCGAAGGCGACGTCGACCCCGCGGTCGAGCATGTGGTCGACGACCGCTTCGGCGACGGTCGGCGCGTCGACCCCGTCGGCGTCCGTCCCGCTCGGGGAGTCGGTAGTCTCCATACCGCGAGGTCGACGGAGCGGGTGTTCAAACCTTCGGCGGCAGCGGGGGCCGCAGGCCGATCGGCGGCGTCGCGGCCGCGAAATATCCAAATCAATACATCGGTGGCCGAGAAATGACAGCTATGATCGATATCGCGGTCCAGCTGTACACGCTGCGCTCGGTCGACGCTCCGCTCCCGGAGCTGCTCGACCGCGTGGGCGAGGCCGGCTACGACGGGGTGGAGTTCGCCTATCGGGTGCGCGAGTCGCCGACTGAGGCGGTGCTCGCGGCGCTCGACCGGAACGGTCTGGACGCCGCCTCCGCGCACGTCCCGATCGAGGCGTTGGAAGACACGCCGGCCGAGGCGTTGGAGGCCGAGTTCGACGACACCGTCGACCTGTACGGTCGGCTCGGCGTCGACACGTTCGTCGTCCCGTGGCTCGACCCGAAGCACTTCGAGAGCGCCGCGGCGGTCGACGCGACCGCGGAGCGGCTGGACGACCTCGCGGCGGCCCTCGACGCCCAGCGCGTCCGGCTCGCGTACCACAACCACGACCAGGAGTTCGCGAGCCTCGACGGCGACCCCGCTATCGAGCGACTGATCGACCGGACCGACGATCGGGTCGAGTTAGAGATCGACGCCGGCTGGGCGCTCGTCGGCGGGGCGGACCCCGCCGAGCTGATCGACCGACACGCCGGCCGGATCACGCACGTCCACGTCACCGACGACGACGCCGATCGCGGCGAGTCGGTCGCGCTCGGCGAGGGCGACGTGGACCTCGACGCGGTCGTCGCGAGCGCGCGGAACGCCGACGTCGAGTGGCTCGTCTACGAGCACGACGACCCCGCCGATCCGATCGCGTCGATCGAGCGCGGGGCAGCGACCCTCCGAAGGGCGCTGCGCTGAGCGTATCGCTCCGTGCGGTGCGATCAGAGCCTATCGCTCCGTGCGGTGCGATCAGAGCGCACTGCTCCGAGCGGCGTTGCGCCGGCCGCGGCGATCCCTCGGACGGGACCACACGCGTAGCTACTTTACCACACAGTGTCATGTGATATGTATGCGCTTACCAGAGACTCGCGATCTGTTCGCACGGAAGCTACAGTTTCCGGCCTCACGGAAGGCGGTGCTAGAGACGGTGGGTAGCACGGAGCTGTCGCCTCCGGACGGAGAGGCCACGACGATCCGAGCGGTGATCGAGCGGTCCGACATGGAGGAGTTCCACTCGGCAGACGACCTCTACGACACGATGATGTCGCTCGTCGGGGCGCAGTTTATCGGACGCCGGTACTACGACGACCGCGGCGCCATGCCGCAGGACGAGGACACCGAGGTGAGCTTCTGATGGCGGTTACGCTGGTGTCCGGAGTCAACGGCGTCGGGCTCTCGAGCGTCTGTCAGGCCGTCCGACGCGGGCTCGGAGACGGGTACAAGCTGATCAACTTCGGCGACGTGATGCTCGAACAGGCGGCCGCGATGGGGTTCACGACCGAACGGGCGAAACTGGGCGATCTCTCACAGTCGCAGACGCGCCGGCTCCAGCGCCGCGCGGGCGAGTTCGTCGCCGACGAGGCGGCGGAGGCGGACGTCCTCCTCTCGACGCACTTGGCGGTCGAAACGAAGACCGGCTACGTCCAGGGGCTCCCCTCGGAGGTGCTCCACGACGTCTCGCCGAGCGCGTTCGTCCTCGTGGAAGCGAGTCCGGAGACCATCCTCGACCGCCGGCGGACGGGCGACCGCGACTCGCACGCGGTGACCGAGCGCAAGATCTCCTTCGAACAGGACCTCAACCGCTCCGCCGCGCTCCAGTACGCGCGCGACCAGAACGCGCCGGTCCGGTTCATCGAGAACGAGGACAGTATCGAGGAGGCGGCCGAGCGCCTGGCGGACTCGCTCTGACGGCCTGAACCGAGATAGGCCCGTCCGTGCTCGGCGTTCCCCGCCGGGGCCGGCGAGTCGGCGGTTCCGTCTCCGACCGTTCCGCGACCGGCGGCTACGCCGCCACGGACGACTCCGCCACGGACTACTCCGCCACGTTCGTCTCGCGCACTCGCACGCCCTTGCGCGCGAGGTGTCGCATCTGGCGCTGCGCGAACTCCTCTTCGCTGGAGCCGCGAGTGGCGAGCACGTAGACGAGCGCGGAGCCGGAGGGGCGCATCGTCCGGCCGGCGCGCTGGGAGCCCTGCCGGCGGGAGCCGCCGAGCCCGCTGGCGACGATCGCGACCTCGGCGTTCGGGAGGTCGATCCCCTCGTCGCCGACGCGGGAGACGACGAGAGTGTCGAGGTCGTCCCCGTCCGCCCCGGGCTCGTCGCCGTCCCCGCCCTCTTCCCGGAACCGTCGGAACAGCTCCGTGCGCTCGCGGTGCGGCGTCTCGCCGCTGATGAACGGCACGCCGAGCGCGTCCCCGATCGCCTCGCCCTGATCGAGGAACTCGATGAAGACGAGCGCCTTCTTGTCTCGGTGGGCGGCCAGCAGGTACCGGATCTCCTCGATCTTCGCGGGGTTCTCCGCGGCGACCCGGCGGCGCTCTCGACCGTCGGCGCTGGCGTACTCGTTCTGCGCCAGCTCGTCGCGCCACGGGACGTACCGGATCTCCACCTCGGGCTCCTGGACGAACCCCGCCTCGAAGAGGGCGTCCCAGTCGGCGCCGATCGGCTGGCCGATCAGGGTGTAGATCTCCTCCTCGCTCCCGGTCTCGCGGACCGGAGTAGCCGAGAGCCCGAGGCGGTGTTTGCTCTGGAGCTCCGCCGTGCGGCTGTACACCGGCGCGGTAACGTGGTGGCACTCGTCGAAGCAGATCAGTCCCCACTTCCGGGAGTCGAACAGGGAGCGGTGGCGGTCCATGCCAGCGATCTGGTAGGTCGCGATCGTGATCGGCCGGATCTCCTTCTGCCCGCCGTGGTACAGTCCGACGTCGGCGGGGTCTATCGTCGAGTGTTCGAGCAGCTCCTCGCGCCACTGGCCGGCGAGCTCGCGGGAGGGGACCAGGATGAGCGTCTCGCCGCCGACGGCCGCGATGGTCGCGATGGCGGCCACGGTCTTTCCGGAGCCCGGCGGGCCGACGTACACCCCGGAGCGACGCTCGAGGAACGTCTCGACCCACGTCTCCTGATACGGCCGGAGGTCGGTGGTGAGATCGATATCGACCGGGTCGCCCACGTCGAGGTCGCGGTCGTCCTCGACCGGGTAGCCCGCGTCGTAGAGGGCGCGTTTGACCTCGGCGACGGCGTCCTCGTTCACCCACGCCTCCGTCTCGGAGATCGGCGCGCGGAGGTGGTCGTCGTCGAGGTGCTGGTCCGCGACGTTGCCCATCAGGCTCTCGGAGGCGGCCGCCAAGACGACGTAGTCGTCCTCGTGGGTGTATAAGCGGAACCGGTGCGCACGGCGCCACTGGTCGCGGATCCACTCCTCGAGGTGGTCGTACCGACGCGGGAGGACCGACCGGAGGCTCGCGACGAGGGCGTCGGCGTCGTCGAACGGCGCGGCCCACACGTCCTCCTGCCGGATCCGGTAGAGGTACCCGCGGGTGCCGGGTTCCGTCCCGGTGGTGTCGACGAGGTACGCGAACTGCGAGAGCCGCGCTCGCGTGTACTGCGTCGGGCGGTCGACGACGATCTCGCGGCGGTTCGGGAACGCGACGACGCGCTCGCGGCTCGCCAGCCGCCCCCAGTCGGTCGGGTAGAAGACGACCGGGTCGCTCTCGACGTCGAGCCGGTCCACGTCGCCGCGGTCGACGAGCGCGGCCAGCGCGTCGCGGGCGGCCGACTGCGTCGTGCCGAGCCGACGAGCGACCTCGCTGGCGGTCGCGATCGGTCGCTCCTCGGCCTCGAGGGCCTCGTGGAAGCGGTCGAGCGAGACGTCGGCGGCGGCCGCGGAACCGTCCTCGGCGCCGGACCCCTCGGGGTCGTCGGTCATTGACGACGGTTCGGCCGCGACGCTGAAATGGGTAGCGTCCGCGGCTCGGAGCGAGGAGGCGGACGGACGGGGCGCGGCCTTATCGACCGGAGCGTCCGTGACAGCCGCGGGAGGTGATCGCGTCCTTCGAGCGGAACCGGCAGCCGCAGTCGTCGCACCGGACGTACGGCTCGCCCGGCTCGGTCTTCAGGCGGTGATCGCCCACCACGAACGGTCGGGTCACGGTCCGGGGGCGGATCCGGTCGGGGATCGGCGTCGACGCCGACTCGCTGAGCGCCGCCCGCACGGCGATGGTGTCGACGTCCACGGGGTCCCACCGGCGGGCGTCGAGGGCCGCCTCGCGGTTGGCCACCTCGGTCCAACCGGTGACGACGACGGGAGAGTTCGTCTCCGTGTCGCCGACGACGACGACGAACCGGATGCCCCCGTCGACGAGGGCGAACCGCCAGCCGTCGGTCCGGTTCCAGCGGAGCTGACCGCGGCGGATCGCGTCGCTCACGGTGCGGGTCGACACGTAGCGACCCGGCTGTTCCAGCCGGTCGCGGAAGTGATCGGTGAGGGCGTAGAGACCGGGGTCGCGGACCGGCGGATCCTCCGCGGTTCGCGCGACGGAGGACCGGCGCGCAGACGGCGAGCACTGCCGTCGATAGTCGCCCGTCTCGGGGTCGAAGGGAAGGGGGTCCGACCTCCCCGCCCGCCGGCGTGACCCCGCCGGCGCGGTCGTGGACGCAGTCCGACGCTCCGTCGATCCGGAACGGGATGACTCCGCGTCTCCCGCTCCGCCCTGTCGGGATGCCACTGAGTGACAGTACAGAGTCGGCTCTTAAGTGTGTTACGCCGACACAGGGGTGCGGTCCGCGGATCGGCGTTCGGCGTCGGCCGAGAGTCCACTCCGGCCGCGAGCTACTCGTGGCCGGAGACCCGGACGGGCTCGTACGGCTCCTCCAGCCACTCGACGTCCGACCCGGAGAGGTCGATGTCGAGGGCCTCGACCGCGTCCTCTAGGTGTTCGACGCTCGACGTGCCGACGATCGGCGCGTCGACGATGTCCTTGCCGGCCACCCACCGAAGCGCGATCTGCGCCATCTCCACGCCCTTCTCGTCGGCCAACTCCTGGACGCGCCGGTTGATCTCCTCGCCGCCGCCCTCGCGGTACGGCCGCCCGAGTTCGGTCTCGTGCTCCCCGCGGAGCGTGGCGTCGTCGCGCTCGAAGGGGCGCGCGAGGTAGCCGGCGCCGACCGGACTCCACGGGATCATGCCGATCCCCTCCCTCTCGCAGAGGGGAACCATCTCGCGCTCCTCCTCGCGGTACGCGAGGTTGTAGAGGTTCTGCATCGTGGCGAAGCGTTCGTACCCCTCGCGCTCGCTCGTGTGGAGCGCCTCGGCGAACTGGTGGGCCCACATCGAGGAGGCGCCGACGTACCGCACGTCGCCGCGCCGGACGGCGTCGTCGAGCGTCGCCAGCGTCTCCTCGATCGGCGTGTCGTCGTCCCAACGGTGGATCTGATACAGATCTATCGTGTCCATCCCGAGCCGGTCGAGGCTGTGCTGTAGCTCCTGTTCGATCGCCTTCCGCGAGAGCCCGCCCGAGTTCGGGTTCGACTCGTCCATCTCGCCGTACACCTTCGTCGCGACGACGAACCGGTCGCGGTCGTACTCCGCGAGGACGTCGCCGAGGATCGCCTCGCTCTCGCCGGTCGAGTAGACGTTCGCGGTGTCGAAAAACGTGACCCCGAGCTCGATCGCGCGCTCGACGAGCTCGCGGCCCTCCTCCTCGTCGAGCATCCACTCGTGCTCGCTCCCGAAGCTCATACAGCCGAGCGCCAGTTCGCTGACGGTCGTCCCCGTGTCGCCGAGTGTCGTGTACTCCATACGGATCGGGCGTCGGGATCATTAATAAATCGGACCGACTGCGCGGACTGAGACTTAAAAAGGAATCCCGCCCTACAGCGCCGGCGGCTCGCCGCGACCGATGACGATCTCCTGCCCCTCCACGTCTTCGAGAGACGCGACCCGTCCCCCGATTTCGACGCGTCCGGACGTCGTCTCGACGACCAGCGAGGCGACCTCCTCGGACTCCTCGAACGCGAGGTCGACGACGCGGCCGCTGACGGTGACCGCCTCGCCGGTCTCGATGTCGCGTCCCTCGACGGTGGCGTAGAATCCCTCGCCGCCGAACTCCCTGACGTCCTTGACGGCGCGGCGGATCGACGCGTAGCGGCGCGGGAACGGGCGCGCCGCGCCGTCGGTGGCGAGAGTCTCCGCCGTCGTCCACAGCACGGTACCGAAGAAGCCGGAGACGAGGAACCCGAGCGCTGAGCGGTTGAAGATGACCCCGTAGCGCTCGCGGTCGTCGCGGAGCGCGTCCTGCGTGGCGTAAACGGAGTACTCACCGTCGGCGACCGCGAGGATGGGCGTGGTGATCCCGCGTCGCGCCCGTGCGATGGTCGACACTTCGAGGTAGTCGAACTCGTCCGGGTCCGGCGCTTTCGAGGCGGGAGTGACGAGGAGTTCGACGCTGACGCCGTCGGCCACCTTCGCCGCGAGTTCGTCGCGGAAGCGGCGAAGCAGACCGGGGGTCAGCGAGACGGCGAGCTCGAACTCCGCGCCGGCGATTATCTCCTCCAGGTACCGGAGTATCGTCGAGCGCGACTTCACGAGGGAGACGGCCTCGGTCTCCCGGGTCGGAGCGGTGTACCTCGCCTCGAGTTCGTCGACCATCTCCGCGAACGACGACCGGAGCTCGCCGAACGCGTCTTCCGGGTCGACGGCGACGATCTTCATCGGACGCGACTCGCGGAGCTCCACGAGCCCGCGGTCCGAGAGGCTCCGGACCGTGTCGTACACGCGCGGCTGCGGGATGTCCGTCCGGTCGGCGATGTCGCTCGCCGTCAGTTCGCCGTGCTCCAACACCGCGAGGTAGGCGTCAATCTCGTACTCGCCGAGGTTGAACCGGTCCCCGACGTGGTCGAGGGTGTCGCGGAGGTCGTCGGTCATATCGAGTACGATACGCCCCTCCGATATAGGTTTTTACTATGAGTCGAGTTGCACGCGTTTTCAGAGCGGGATCCCCCAGGGCGATCCGGTCGATTGGGTCGCCCCCAAATGTACGTCCGGTCGGCTGGGTCGCACTCACATGTACATCCGGTCGGCTGGGTCGTACTCACATGTACATCCGGTCGTACCCGCCCTCCGGCTCGCGCTCCTCCATCCGCTCGGCGAGGCCCTCGTAGTGATTGCGAACCTCCTCCGCGAACGACGTCAGCGGCCCGGAGTCGACTCCGAGGTCGTAGGTTTGGTTCACCGTATCCACGAGCCGCACCGTGGCCTCCACGTCCGGGGCCTGCGCGTGGACGGGCGTGATGAGCACGCCGACGCCGAGCGACGAGTCCATCCCTCGTTCGAGCAGCGAGGCGTTCGTCCCGTCGAGGAAGCCCGCCTCCATCGGCGGGACCGTCTCGTCCGCGAGGCGCGCCTCGCGGTAGTCGTCCGTCGCGACGTAGAAGGTGCGGTGAGCGTCCGGACCGTGCGGGATCGGCACCCCGGCCAACACCGTGATCTCCGAGACTCCGGCGCCCTCGGTCCAGTCGAGGACCGCCGTCGAGAGTAGTTTCCCGAGCGCGGGCGGAACGAACTGCTCGGCCACGAGCACGGTGACGTCGACGTCGTCCGCGGAGTACAGTCGGATCGGATGGCGCGGTCGCCCCTTCGCGAACGGGGTGATCGACGGCAGTCCCTCGATCCGGACGTGTCCGGTTTCCTCGAGGTCGAGGTCGTTGACGAGGTAGTCCACGGCGGTCAGTCCGGCGAGGCCGAACGACGAGAAGCCGGCGACGAGAACGTCGCTCGGCGCGGAATCGTGCGCGACGCTGAACGACGGCTTCGCGGGCGGGGTCTCGGACATGGTGCCGGGTTCGCTCGGCGGGATGATAGTGGTTTCCCGGTCCGCGACCTCAAGTTCCTGAACACTGTCCCGACTTCGTCTCCCCGAGGTCGTCCCGACTTTGTTTCCCCGACGCCGTCTCGACTTTGTCTCCCCGACGCCGTCCCGAATCCGCAGGAAGGGAGAAACCCTTTTTCCGGTGGGCGACGGCGGACTTGCTATGGCACAGCCCGCGGGCGCGGCGTCGATATCGGGGACGCTCCTCGGTCCGATGCTGGGGCGGGTCCTCGACCCGGTGACGAACGTCGTTTCCCGCTTGGCGTCGCTCCCCGGTTCGGGGCTGGCGTTGGTGCTCCTCTCGGTCGGACTGGGGGTGCTCGTCTCGAAGTTCCTCGTTCGGCTCATCGGCCGCCCGGTGGCTCGGCGGGTGTCGAGACAGAGCGTCGCCCAGACGATCGTCCGCGGTGTCCGCGTCGGGACGATCGCCATCGCGCTGCTGTTCGGGCTCCGAGCGGCCGGCTTCCAGTTCACCGACCTGCTCGTCGGGACGGCGGTGTTCTCGGCCGTGATCGGTATCATCCTCGCTCCGCTCGTCGGGAACTTCATCAACGGCGTGTTCATCCTCGCGGACCAGCCGTTCGAGATCGGCGACATGATCGAGCTGGAGAACGGGACCACGGGGTTCGTCGAGGACATCACGATCCGGTACACCAAGATATTCACCCTCGACAACACGTTCCTCGTCGTTCCCAACGGGGCGATGCGCGAGCGCGACGTGACCAACTTCTCGGCGGAGGACGAGCGCACGCGGCGGTCCATTGACGTGCTCGTCACATACGAGAGCGACATCCCACAAGCTCGACGGCTCATCGAGCGGGCGGCTCGAGACTGCGACGCCGTCATCAACGGCGGCCCGGACATTCGCGTCGGCGTCGCGCGGTACGTCGCCAGCCCGGACTGCCGACTCCACGAGTTCGGCGACGACGGGATCCTGCTCCGGCTCCGGTACTGGGTGAAGAAGCCGTACAAGCTCGCGAAGGTGCAGTCGGACGTGAACACCCGGATCCGCGAGCGCCTCACCGACGCCGACGTCGAGATGGCGTACCCGCACCGCCATCTCGTCTTCGACGACACCTCCGGCGTCGCGCGGGTGGGGGGTCCGGAGGACGGGCGCCCGGCCGGCGAGCGGGCGGGTGACAACCCCGTCGACGACGGCACGCGGGGCGGCCGCACAGTCGACGGCGACTCCCCGGCCGACGACCTCGAAGACGACCGGTCGGACGGTGAGAAAGCCGTCAGCGACAGCACGGAAGGCGATCGGCCGACGGGCGGCGACGGCGTCTGAGACCACCGCACCACGCGGACCGCCGGAATCGGAAGCCTGATTGACCGAGCCGTTCACTTATAAATCAGTGAGCGACGAGCCCTCCGAGGACCGACCGGATTCCCCTCCAGGGGTCGACGGAAACGGCCCTCATAATGGCGACGACCCCGATGGCGACGGCCTTGACGGTGGCGGGCCCGGCGGCAGTGATAGCCCCGGCGGTGACGGGCCCGGCGACGGCGACGAACGCGTCCCCAAGGAATCGATCACGGAGGGGAGCTTGGTGCGGCCGCTGTTCCAACTGGCGTGGCCCATCGTCGTCATCCAGCTGCTGCAGGTGACGTACAACGTGGTCGACACGCTCTACCTCGGCCGCCTCTCCGCGGAGGCGGTCGGGGCGATCAGCCTCGCGTTCCCGCTGATATTCCTGCTTATCGCCGTCGCCGGCGGGTTCACCACCGCGGGCGCCATTCTCGTGGCGCAGTACACGGGAGCAGACGGCGACCGGTCGGCGGGGCTGGTCGCGGGACAGACGATCTTCACGGTCTCCGTGCTCTCGGTGTTCATCGGGGTCGCGGGGTACTTCTACACGCGCCCGGCCCTGGAGCTCCTCCCGAGCGACCCCGCCACGGCGGCGACGGTGATCCCCCTCGCGGCCGACTACATGGAAGTCATCTTCGCCGGCATCCCGCTGATGTTCGGCTTCTTCGTCTTCTCCGCGCTGATGCGCGGCTACGGCGACACCCGGACGCCGATGGCGGTGATGCTCGTCTCCGTGGTCCTGAACGTCCTTCTCGACCCATTTCTTATCTTCGGATTCGCGGACAACCCGCTGTTCGAATGGCTCGCGGGGGTCCCGGCCGTCGGCGCGGTCGACCCGGTCGCGCTGGAGGCCACGCTGTTCGCGGCCACCGGATTCACCGGGTACGGGATCGAAGGAGCCGCGATAGCGACGATCTTCTCTCGGGGAGTCGCCACCGCGATCGGTATCTGGCTGCTGTTCGGCACCGGGCTGGGCCCCGCAGTCACGGTGAGCCACCTCGTCCCCGACCTGGGGTTCATCCGCGACATCTTCCGGCTCGGGCTCCCCTCCAGCGTCGAGCAGACGACCAGCGCGCTCGCGATGATCACCCTCACGGCGATGGTGGTCACGTTCTCGCCGCCGGTGGTGGCGGCCTACGGGCTCGGGAACCGACTCATCTCGCTCGTGTTCCTCCCCGCGATGGGGCTCGGGCGCGCGATCGACACGATGGTGGGGCAGAACCTCGGTGCGGACCGGGCTGATCGCGCCGCGCGGTCGGTCAAGCTCGCCACCGGGACCGGTGCGGGCGTGATGTTCCTCGTCGCGGTCGTCGCGGTGGCGTTCACCGAACCGATCGTTGGCGCCTTCCTCGGCGACGTGCCGGACGCGCCCGCGACGGTCGGCTACGCCGGCGAGTACGTTCGGATCCGTTCGGTCGAGTTCGCCTTCATCGGCGTCTCGCAGGTGATCCTCGGCGCGTTTCGCGGCGCCGGTAACACGAAGACCGCGATGGTGATCTCGATCCTCACGCTCTGGGTCGGCCGCGTCGCCAGCGTGGGCTACCTGGTCTTCGTCGTCGGGTGGGGCGAGACGGGGGTCTGGGTCGGCATGGCACTCGGTAACATCCTCGGCGCGGTGATCGGGGTCGCTTGGTTCGCCCGAGGAACGTGGACCGAACGCTACATCGAAGAGCCGGAACCCGACGTCGACCCGGTCGCGAGCGACTGAGGGGCCGGTACCGGGAGAGACGGAGGGCTCAGTGCCGGAAGAGGTGGATCGCGTGGTCGTCGCGGAGCAGACAGAATCGAGCGCCGTCGTTCTCGGGGAATGTCGTTCCGATCTCCCGCGTCGTGAACAGTCGGTCGAACGGGGCGTCACAGACCGGGCACGGGACGTCCTTTCGATTCTTCCAGAGTCGCGTCGATCCCGTGTCCTTGAGCTGTTTCAGCGCGTGGCGGTGGTCGTGGACGTCGAACCGCGTCATAAGCGGCAGTCGATGGGGCGGCGGTTGAATGTGCCCCCGCGAGTATCACGCGTGATTTCGACGTGTTCGGCGCGTCGGGTCTCTCTGTTCGGCGTGTCGGGTCTCTCTGTTCGGCGCGTCGGATCTCTCTGTTCGGCGCGTCAGGTCTCTCGGTCGGCTAGTTGCGACCGAGCCCGTTCGAGCGCCGCGGCGTCCCCGACCCGAACGTACTCGCCGAGCGCGTCGGCGGCGTCGGCGAGCGCGTCGGCGTCCGCGGCGGGGACGTCGCCGTTGAGCGCCTCGACGCGTTTCGCTCTGTCGCGGAGGCGCCCAAGGACCTCTCTGGCCGGTGCGATCCGGGACTGCGGGTCGTCGCCGGCGACCGTTACCGTCGGCGCGGGCGCTTCCTCGTCGCTCATTATTTCGGAGTCGGCTTCGACCTCAGGGGCGGTTTCGACCTCGGTGGCGTCGACGGCTGCGTCGTTCGTTTCGCCATCGGCGTCGAGTTCGTCGAGGAACGCGAGGAGGTCGCTCCGGTACTCGTCGACCGCGCGAGCCGCCGCCATCCCGCGTGCCTCGCGCAATCGCTCGGGGACGTCCGCCGTCGCGGGGCGGTCGCCGTCGTCGGCTCCGGCCAGCAGATCGAGTAGGTACTCGCGGTCAGCGTCGGTCGGATCGCGGAGCCGGTCGTAACAGTCGACCGCCTCCAGGAGCTCTCGGGCCGCGAGGTAGACGGTGTCGAGCGGGAGCAGCTCTCCGCCGCGAACGAACCCGCGCTTGCGGACGTACTCGCGGAGGTCCGACTTGAGGTCGTCGACCCCCTCCGCGGGCAGGGTCCCGCTCGCGTCTCCGAACCGGGCACGATGTGGGCTGAGGTCGAGGGACGCGGGGGCGTCAGTGTGGGCCGTGCGGTCGTCGACGCCGACGCTTCGGAGGCTCCCGCAGTCCGGGCACTCGACGCTTCCCGTCTCGTAGTACGACCACCGAGCGCCGCACCCCTGGCACTCTCGCTCGCCGCGGACTTTCATACTCGGAGCCTCGGACCGTCCGGCGTAAAGGGCTGTGGTCGGCGACGCCTCGGCGGCGTTCCGCATGCGTTCCGGCCGGGCTTCGGCGGCACTTCGGCGAGGGTTCGCAACACGTTATATAAGCGATCCGTGAGAACTGTCGGCCATGAGTTGGCACGCCGTCGCCGCCCTCGACGACGCGGTCGACGCCACGCGTCGGTTCCTGTTCCCGTTCAGCCTGGTTCGCTGGGCGAAACTCGCCCTCCTCGTACTCTTGATGGGCGGAAGCGGCGCGAGCGCGAACGTTCCGGTTTCATTCGTCTCCGACACCGACGTGGCGCCGCCTCGGGGGATGGATTCGGGCGTCGGCGGCGTCGGTCCGAACCCCGCGACTATCGAGCGGTCCGTAGGGTCGATCGATCCGGGGGCGCTCGCAGTCGTCGCGGTCGGAATCGGCCTGCTGATCGTCGCGGTCTCGGTCGTCTCGCTGTCACTGCGGCTGGTCTTCTACGACGCCATCCGCACGAACGAGGTCCGGATCTGGCGGCCGTTCCTCGCACGGCTCCGCCAATCGATCGGGCTGTTTCTGTTTACCGCGACGCTGAGCATCGCAGCGGCGGCGCCCGTCGCGCTCGCGGCGTTCGTTACGGTCGCTGGGGACGCTCCGATCGGGTGGGAGCCGGTCGACGCGGTAGCCGGAACGCTCGGGTCGCTATCGGTCGGTACGGCCGTCGTTCTGGGAGTTCTCGGCGCCGCGTTCGTCGCAGTCGCCGTACTCGCGCTTCGCTTCACCTACGAGTTCGTCGTGCCGACCATGATCGTCGAGGAGACCGGGGTTCTCGGGGGATGGAGTCGGTTCTGGACAACGCTGCGCGCCGAGTGGACGGAACTGGTGGTCTATCTTCTCGTCCACTTCGTCGTCTCGCTGGGGCTTTCGGTCGTCGCGGGGATCGCGGCCGTGTTCGCCTTCGCGCTCGTGGCCACGGTCGCCGGCCTCGTGCTCCTCCTCGTGGCCGTCGCTCTCGGTGGACTTGGCGCGCTGGTTGGAACCACAACCGGGGCGGCGGCAATCGCGCTCGCGGTGCTCGCCGGGTCTGCGCTCCTGCTCGTGCTTCTGTTGCCGGTGCAGGTTCTCACCCAGTCGTACCGCATCGCCTATGAGGTCTCGACGCTCGGTGGGATGGATCCCGACCTCGCGCTGCTTCACCCCGACCTCGGTGCTCGGGCTTCCGGGCCGGCAGGGGCGGACGGCGCCGATTCCTCCGACCGTTGAGCGTTCTGATCGCTGAGCGCTCTGACTGCTGGGCGCTCTAGTCGTTGATCTTTCTGGTCGCCGAGCCCTCGGCCCTCTCAACTTCACCGACGAGGACTCGAAGGAGTTCGCGACGACGCGGTCTCGGGAGCGTTGTCACATCGACGACTGGTGGGTTCGGTCGAGTCGGAGGTACCACGTCGAGGAAGGGAGTGACACACCGGGTTTCCGGTGAA
>NZ_NHPG01000099.1:0-80489 GCF_002252965.1 Halorubrum sp. Ea1 | reverse complement strand
TATCAACATGGCGCGATCCGTTCGACCCCTCGACCCCCGCACTGAACCGCTTGTCCTCCACCCGCGCTGACCAGCCATCTTTTCCGAAGCCAGTGGCGAATCAACCGGGGGTACCAATCCGTTACTTGACAGACACCAACAATTAAGTAGGATATTTGCCATATGCAGGTGATATCGGGTAGTTGCCCCGCTGAGGCGGCAACAGCCGTGGATTCGACGGATCCGCAGGCGGATGTTGGACGCGCAGCGTGTTCGCAGACGTGGTGGCCGCGACAACCACGATCGGGTGATTACGCATGGATTCAGTGTGTCAATTCGTCACGGCATCATCGATCCGGGAGGACATCGTCCGGCTGCTCGCGAACCAACCGCAGCCGACACCGAAACTGATCGAGAAGCTTGACGCCTGCCGCTCCGGCGTCTACAAAGAACTGGCGAATCTCAAACAACGCGGCGCGCTCGCCGAGGCCGAAGACGGCTGGCAACTGACCGCGTGCGGACAACTCGTGACGGACACGATCGCACGTCGGCAGGCGACCGAAGCGTTCCTCGACGAGGACATCGAGTACTGGCAACACCACGACCTCGAACTGCTGCCCGACCAGTTCCGGCGACGGTTACCCGATATCAGCGAGTACGACGTCGTTCGCGGCGACATGCCGGCCGCCGACAAACACGTCTCCGCGTTCGTTTCACGAATCGAAGCCGGCGAGGAACCGGACGTCCTCGCCCCGGTCTTCGTCCGAGGCCTCGACGACGCCATTCCGGACGATCCAAACACCCGGGTGCTCGTTACAAGTGAGGTCCGCGACCGGCTCCTCGGGACCGTCGGGAGCGAACCCGAACGAGAGCGAGCGTTCCTGAACGCCCAAGTCAGAGTCGTCTCCGCCGATTTCGGCCTCGGTCGCACTGCCAGATCGCTGTGTCTCGTCTTCCCGAGCCGGGGTGACGGGGAGTGGCGAGCGACGCTTGTCTCGGAAACGAACGCGGCGATTCAATGGGGAGAGGAACTCTTCGAAGCGCTGTGGGCGGATGCAGACCCCATCGACGAGCCCGAGGAGGACTCGTTTGAGCTGACCGGGCGACGCGGCATGGTCGGCCGAACCAGATCCAGCGATTCACGGTCACCGTACTAACCGAGCGGCTCCCCTCGTCTCACCCTCAACACACCAACCGGTGGGCGCGGCCCGTCGCCGTCTGGCAGGCGCTTCGGGGCCGGCACCGCGGACGTGTCGCCGCACCTAGCCGGCTGTGTCATGCTGCGTCTCAGACGGTCCCCGGGATCCAGACGCCGGTCGGGACGATGCCCGCAATGTGGAGGACACCCACCAGGACCGTCCAGACGACGATGGAGATCGCCGGCGGGTCGAAGTGGGTCCGGCCGTGAGCGTAGAAGATCCGCTGCCCTACTTCACCGATCAGCGCGGCCAGCACCCCGAAGAGCCCGGCGGCGACCAGCGCAGCCCCGGCTGAGAGTCCCGCGAGGGCTGCGTCACCCGACGCGGTCAGAGCGACGAACACCGTCCCGCCGGCCAGCGTCATGTGGTGTGTCGCCGGGACCTTCTCGACCCCGAGGTTCAAGAACAGCAGCGACGCGGCACTGATCCCGAACCCGAGGAACGGACTCCCGGTCCGGAACGCGACGTACCCGGACGCGAGACCCGCCACGAGGCCGATCGCGGCCACTTGGTGCCACTTGTACATGTGTCCCAGCCACGGCTCGGTAGCCAACCACTCGGCTTTCGGGACGCCACCGTTTTCGACGCGGTTACCGCCGGCGACCGGCTCACCGCCGTCGGTGACCGCGCCGACCTTCTCGCCGTGTTCGAACGGGCTCATGTCGAGGATGTTACTGCCGCGGACGTCGCCGATGATGTCGTAGCCGAACGCCACCCGGTGGACGACTGCGCTGGCACAGATGGCCAGCGGGATCGGGTCAACCGGGACCAGCAGCTGCCGGGAGAGTTGCTCCACCGCGATACCGAACAGACCGAACACGCCACCGACCGCCAGCACGTCGACCTTGCATCCGAGCGCGGTCGCGATGTCCTTGCCGTTGTGGTAGCCGTCTTCGGCCCCGATGTATCCCTTCTTCCCGGCGTACGCCGCCGCGGCCGCACCCCCTGCAAAGGAGATGTGCGGTCCAAACACGTGCCCGAAGCCGATACCCACGAGTCCGACTGAATCACCTGTCGGCGCCCCAATGACGCCTGCCGCGGCGCCGGCGATGACGAGGAAGCCGGTGAACGCGAACGCCGGTAGCGCACCGATAGCCGCCCCGAACGCACCGCCGGCGAACGCGCCGAGCCATATCGGGGGGTCGCCGAGCGCGTCGAAGACGGCGTCGAACGACCCGCCGAAGGCACCCTGCAGGACCACCTCAGTGGCCACGTCGATGGGCATACTCACTCACCCCCTGCCTCATCGACCGTCGTCTGCCCATGGGGTTCGAGAGCCGTGTCGTGCTCTTCCCGTGGCGGTGTCCGTTCAGCTGCACAGTACCTCGTCCCGTCGTTTCGGGGTTCCCCGAGCACACGTGTGTGATCACGAGGCATACCGATATCATTGACAGACATACACATTAAATTACTGTCAATTACGAATAGACCTATAGAGCGCAGATAGAACGATTTACGCCGCGTACAACGATCTATTCTTCATAAAATTAGACATATATTATAAGCGAGAAGTATCGCATGACAACCACCACCGACGATCTACCACGAATGCTGTTCAAATGAGCACGCTACACAGCACATGGACAGCGTAACCTCACACCACGTCTCAGCAACGACCCTCAACGGCATTCAATCGCTGCTCCTTCGGATCGGTGACCGACAAATCGCTTACAGCCACCACATTCAACCACACCACCGTAGTGACAACTCCCTATCCAGCACGCATATCAAAACTACCACACGTAGCGAACATATGATTTTATAGATAGCTATCAATGATATTTTATGGCAGTTATTTTTTAAGGAAAATTACTTGTCGCCATCGGTCTCCGCCGCGTCAGCGTCGGGTGAAGATGATCCCAACGGCTTAGTGAGAGGTGAGGTCCGGCGGTCGCAATTATCTGTGAATAAAACTGGGATAGACCAGCGGATAGCTCGATACGGCCAGTCAACGGGGTGACCGCACGTTTCTATAATCGGCCGCCACCGTCTTGATCTGGGTCATCTGTTCGATAGTGTACTTTCCACCGAGTCGCCCCTTTCCGCTTCGCTTGCCTGAGTGACCGCCGAAAGGGGGCGCGAATCTCCCAGTACGCGCTGCCGTCGTTGACGTTCACGAAACAGCAGCTCTACCTCCCACCGGCACCGATACAGGGTTGCTAGATCCGACGGGAGAAGCTCTTCTCGTGGGAGGTTCGTGATGTACGGGTGATAGTCGTCGGCGTCCTCGTTGCGGACGCCGACGACGCGGAATCGCCTCGTATCTAACGAGCGGGTGCCGTTGTACGGTTCCAGTTTGAACTCTACGTCCACTTCTACGTCGATACACGTGCGGTAGAGATCGTCTACAACGTTGTGGATCTGCTTTCCCTCCAAGCGAATGGCGTCGCCACGGTATTCGCGGAGTTCCTCTGTTATCACCGGGTTTGCGTTCTGTTTCAGTCGGCTGACGAAGTAGCCGTCATTCTCGCAGATCCGTGCCAACCGGCGGTGCCCGAAATCCGCCAAATCAAAGGGTATGAGCCGTCCTTGCAGCCTCGACCCGGTCTTGAACACGAGACGGCGCTTCGTAACCGAGTTGTGTCGCGTACTGTCCGTGAACTCCGAAGCCACTACCTGTTCGATTTCTGCTCCTGATCGGGGTGATCCGAAATGAACACGCTCGTGTCGTCCGGGACGTCGTCGGTCACCCAGGCGTTCGCACCGATGCTCACGTGGTCGCCGATTTCTATCGTCCCGAGTACGTTGCTTCCGGCACCGATGACGACGTGATCGCCGATGTCGGGATGACGCTTATAATCTTTCGCCAGCATGTGGTCCTCACCCTCTTCCTCCTCGAAGTGGAGTGCGCCGAGAGTGACGTTCTGGTAGATCCGGACCCAGTCGCCGACCGTCGCTGTCTCGCCGATGACGACCCCGGTCCCGTGGTCGATGAAAAAATACTCACCGATCTCCGCACCTGGATGGATGTCGATGCCCGTCTCGACCTTCGAGTACTCGGCGAGTTCGCGAGCGTACTCGAAGCTGTCCTCCTCGTAGAGGATGTGCGCCACCCTGTGGGTCATGATCGCGTGGAATCCGGGATACGACCGGATGATCTCACAGTTGCTCTTTGCTGCGGGATCGCCCTTATACGCGGCCTCGACATCCTTTTCGAGGGTCCGTCGAATCGCCGGCAACCGGTCGAGCGTCCGTTCGACGATCGCGGTCAAATCGTCTGCGTCACGATCCGAATAGGCCGTGATACCCGTGTGTATGCAGCTGCCGAGCTCGGTCAGGCGGGCACGAGTTTCGTCGGGATCGTCCAGCAGCTCCGTCGCGTTCCAGCATCGGGGAAACAGGAGCTGTTTGAGGAGAGGTGGTTCATCACGCAGAGAATCGCGGGGAGGATAGACCCGCGAGGTGTCACTCGGGAGGGACGATTCGCCTGCTCGATAGGACTCGACGAGGTCTTCGTGGACGTCGCCGGTGTACTCGTACGCCATCTGTTGGTGTTGAGGCTGGCGAGTAAAGTTAGTTCTTCCACTTCGCACGTGTCTGTTGATCTAGGGGCCTGACAATCGAGTTAGCACTGTACTGGAAGTCTATCGATATGTGATCCCTCTGTACTTGTTATCTACTGAATCTATTCTCTGTACTTATCAGTCAATTTTTATAAACTATTGGATATTTCAACGGAACTATAGTTTACTCTGTGAAAATTTTGTGGTGGTGAGTACGCTATGAGTCGATGACGCGTTCGATATCGTCGTCGATGTCGTCTCGGGCCTTGGCGCTCGTGACGAGGCTTACAGCGATCATTACGACGATAGCAACGAGGAGCGTGAGCGCTTCTGCTGCGGAGCCGTGCGGGAGCGAGAAGCCGTAGAACTGGACGGCGACCGCTAGACCGAGGTTCCCGAATAGCGCGACTACACCGGCGGCTATCGCACCTTCCGTGGTCGCGCCTTTCCAGTTCAAACCGATCCCGAGCAGTCAGAATGGAGTTTTGACGGGTGATTCGGAATCATGTCAAATTAAGTATCGGTTCCAGCAGACGGCGAAGGCTCGGAGCCATACTTCTGCCGCGGTCGGCTTCGCGTTTCTGAACATATATGTTAGCAAAGAAGATTGCTGTTTTATCTTTCTAATAATATATTCAACAGCGTTCCGATTTCCACGGTGAGTGATCTGAAATTGGAGCGAGATTCGTGAGAGTGCAGCTGTGAGATGTCCGCTAGCATCACGAGAAACAGCGCATCGTCAAAGTGGTGTCTTTTCTGAGATCGCGGATAACATCGGCGTAGACTGTTAGGTTTGGACAGAAGATACGTAAATTGGTGGAATTCGTTGTATAAACATTTACCGCAGCATACAGCCAGAGTCTGTCTGAGTCTGTCTGAGTCGATCTGAATCACAGTCTCATCAATTACGACGCGATTCGGGCCCGCACCGTCAGATGGCTGTAGATTGGCATTCCGAATCCGGTCGTGAATTGTTGTTCAGCTTCGCTCGACGCCTAAAATATAAATATATTTATTAGTGTTTAAAATTGGTAGTTTGGCGAGATGGAGCTGAATACCGTTTTCGACGATCTCGTCGGTGTCCGCTCTCGCTGCATAAACTCCAAACCGATCCATTCAGTAGAGCCGTCGAGGCAACTGAATTCGGACATGGATTATTCGAAACACCGATCGCCTCGTTTTTGATTTAATATCGTCGTTTTCGGACATAGATTACTTTGAAAACGTTCCGCCTCGCCTTTCAATTCTTATCTGAACATCGCCGGGCACGGAAAGCTACGTTGATTAGTTGTCCCCGAGAATCATACGTTCGATAGCCCCCCAAGTTGATTGAGTTGTCGACGGCAAGTATTCACCAGCATTACACCGTTCCCTACAGTACAGTTGGTCATGGTTTCCGAAGGTGATCGCGCACCCGACTTTACTGTCCCGCTGGCCGGTGGCAATGGCTACGATGATGTTTCCGAGTTCACACTTTCAGAGGTGATGGGAGACGGACCAATTGTGCTCGCGTTCGTCCCAGGCGCGTTCACGAGCGGCTGTACCGAGGAGATGTGTACATTCGGGAATGAATTAGGCTCTTTTGAGGCGCTCGACGCCGCGATATACGGCATCAGCGTCGACCTCCCGTTTGCCCAAAACGTCTGGATAGCACAGGAGGGGTTCAACATTCCGATGCTCTCGGACTGGGACCACGAGCTTATCCGGATGTTCGATGTCGTCTCTGAGAATATGTACGGGTCGATCGAATCCGCCCAGCGAAGTGTCTTCATTATCAATTCGGACGGAGTCGTCACGTATCGGTGGGTCCGTGAGAATGGGAACCCCAAGTTCGATTCGTTCATCGATGACATCCGAGAACGAGTGAAAGAGGCGGTTTGATAGCGATTTCATTTATGACTACACGGTTGGCTAGCAACCTCCGTCGCACTGCCGACCGTATCCGGCGTACGGCCTGATGTACGAGTCTGTGATGAGCCCTCCCGTGAACGGAAGTGTTACATTCCATTCATGAGATGTAATCGCATGGATTTAGGGCTTGACGGAGCATCGGTGTTCGTAGCCGCGGGAAGCAAAGGGCTCGGACTGGGGGCGGCCACGCAGTTCGCTGCGGAGGGAGCGAACGTAACGGTTGCCTCCCGCAGCGCACATAACCTTGCTCGTGCTCGCGAGGCGATACTCGACGAGACCGGCTGTGACGAGCATGCGGTGCTCACTGTCGAGATGGACCTCGCTGACCGCAATGAGATCGAGTCCGGAATCGCAGCGGCAACAACGGAGTTTGGCGGGCTTGACGTGCTGGTAACCAATCACGGCGGTCCGGATAACACCTCTTTCGAGGAGACTTCCTTGGAGAAGTTCGATCGAGGATACAACGACGTCCTCCGGAGCACGGTGGTTCAGTGCAAGGCCGCTCTCCCCCGGCTTCGGGATGGTGGCGGCGCGGTCACACACCTTGTCGCCGCCTCTGCGGCGGAACCGACGCCGCACGGTACTCTTGGAAACGTGTTTCGACCGGGTATCTACGGACTCTCGAAGACTCTCGCCAATGAGGAGGGGGAAAATGGAGTCCGATCGAACTGCGTCGCCCCTCGTGGTGTACTCTCTGACCGGATCGAGTCGAAAATCGCTGCACGGGCCGAGCGCGAGGGGGTAACAGAGGCGGCGGTGCGCGAACTTCGCGTTGAGGCGCTCCCACTTCCGGAGATGGGCACAATTGAGGAGTTCGGCAAGGCAGTCGCCTTCGTCTCCTCACAGGCCGCATCCTACATCACTGGGTCGGTGTTACCCGTTGACGGCGGGTGGAGTTCGCGTCTCCTGTAGTTTAGCGGTGAGCATTCGCCGATCACCGTAGCTCCCATAGTGACTGTAATAATGGGATCTATTTTCAATCCATTACTCTTCTGGAACCAGCGTCGGTGTCGGATAAGTCCCGCCGTTGACGTGTAATACTTGTCCAGTCACGAACGACGCGGCGTCCGACGCGAGGAAGCAACACGCGTTGGCCACCTCCTCAACCTCTCCGAGTCGTCCGAGTGGGGTCGAACGGATTATTTCCCGCTCGATCCGCTCCCACTCATCAGTCCGGGTCCGGTTAACGTCAATGAGACCCGGCGAGACCCCGTTCACGCGGATCTCATCTGAACCCAATTCGGTTGCCAACTGGCGTATTTGTCCTTCGATTCCTAGCTTTGAACCGTACGAGAGGGCATGCCCGTGCTTGCCGAGGTACACCATCGCCCCGATCAGGTTCACGACTGAGCCCCCTCCCTGAGCCTTCATGTCTGGAACGACCGCCTGCGTCGTCTGGAACACGCCCCTGAAATTAATGTCGAGCACGCGATCAATGTCCTCTGTCTCTACCTCAAGAAACGGTTTCGACGGACGGTAGGTCGCGTTGTTCACGAGAACGTCGATTGGGCCGAGTTGATCGCGGATATCGTCAACTACCGACTTGACGTCGTCCGGATCACCGATGTCACCGAGCGCGACTGCGGCTTCGCTACCGGCTTCTTGAACGCGACGTGCAGTTTCCTCACATCCCTCCTTGTCGGTCCGGGCAGTGACCCCCACATCGGCTCCGGCCTCCGCGAGTCGGACTGCCGTCGATCGACCGATATTCCGACTTGACCCGGTGACGAGAGCGGTTCTTCCGGTCAGATCCATGTTTGACTCACCTCGAATCCCCCCGATCGTTCAAGCGTTATTCGACTAGACATCGAACTCTGTTTGGTAGTCGGTCGCGTCAAGTCGGTCCTCCCGAAGGGGCCAGAATGCGAGTAGGCGCGCTGGGTCCTCGGAGACGGCGCGAGACGCGTGTGGGACTTCCGGTGGTATCTCTACCGCGTCGTGGATGCCAAGTGAGACCCGCTCTCCATCAACGAGGAAGTCGACTTCCCCTTCGATAACGACGGTCATCTGCTCCCACGGATGACTGTGCTGTGGCTTGTCTTCTCTCTCGGGCCCGATCGTAGTCATGCCGACCATTTGGTCGACACCCCGGAAGACCACCTGCTCGAACCCAAGTCCCTCCTTCGCGATAGGGGAATCAGCAAGATTGTGCACTGACGGGATTTCGGACGGGTCGTATCTGCGTACCATGCCACATGGAGTAACGAGACGAACTTAAAAAGTAGGTCAATGAGGTGCTCCAGATACAGAATGCAGATTTTTATCTCCTGTTCGTCTGAGTGGAAAATAATCCCCGATGGTTGGAATAACGCTCCGATCCATCGACTGCGAATCCGGACGGTTAGCCTAGCCGAGTTCGTTGATGCTCTCGACGACGGCGTCGGCGAACTCGCTGGTCGCGAGCTTCTCGCCGCCCTCGATCTGTCGGTGGAGGTCGTAGGTGAATCTCTCTTAGCTTGTGCCGTCTGCGCTCAGACGGGGTGTGGTCCGTTTGTAGGGCTAAAACTGACGAGCGAGAAACGAGGGAGCACGCAGAACGGGTGTGTCGCCAGTCAGGTGCGTCTGGCGACCAGTTGCTTGAGTTTGGGTCCAATGAACGGGCCGAGTAAGACGACGACGATCGCGATAACCAACATCAGCGAAAGCGGTTTGCTAACAAAGATCCCGAGCGAACCGCCCGAGAGCTGGAGCGACCGGAGGAGATTCTGCTCGGCAATCGGCCCGAGGACGATTCCTAAGACGAATGCAACCATTGAGAAGTTGTGCTTGCGCATGTAGTAGCCAATGAATCCCAGTGCCAGGATCGTGAAGACGTCGACCCAGTTGTTCCGAAGCGCCAGGGCGCCGAGCGTCGCGAGCACGAGGATGATCGGGATGATGTAGTTGGTGTCGATCTGCGTCACGTAGCTGAGCTTCGTGATAACGGTGAGGCCCAACACGAGGATGACGATGTTCCCGACGAACAGCGCGATGAACATGCTGTACGTCTTCGGCAGCTGGCTCGTGAACAGGTCCGGGCCGGGAATGAGCCCGTGCATGATGAGCCCACCGAGCAGGACCGCGGTCGAACCGCTCCCCGGGATCCCGAACGAAAGCGTCGGAATGAGCGATCCGCCGACGGTCCCGTTATTCGACGCTTCCGAGGACATAACACCTTTGGGGTTCCCGTTGCCGAACTCCTCCGCGTTCTCCGAGGCCCGCATCGCCTCACCGTACGCGAGGAAGTTCGACACCGACGCCCCTGAGCCCGGAATCGCACCGATACCCATCCCGATGAACGCCGATTTTATTACCGTCACCGGGTGTCGGATGGTCTCTCTGACTCCCTCTCGGAGACTGCCGCTGATGGAGATGTCGGCGTCCGCGATCTCCGTCTGATCGCGGGCGAGTATCAGCATCTCCGTCACGGCGAACAAGCCGATCAGCGCCGCGACGTACGACAGCCCGTCGCGGATCGCGAACCAACCGAACGTGTACCGGAGCGTGGGCTCGACGGGCGCGATACCGATAGTGGTCAGTAGGAGCCCGAAAAAGCCCGCCACGAGCCCCTTCACCATCGACCCCTGTGAGACGATCGTGATCATCGAGAGGCCGAGCAGCGCGATGAGGAAGTACTCGGGCGACCCGAAGAGCAGGACGATCTCGACGAGCACGGGAGAGATCAGGAACAGCGCGATGATAGTGAATAACCCGCCGACCGATGACGCAACCGCCGACATCGCGAGGGCGTTTTTCGCTTTCCCCTGTTTGGACATCGGATAGCCGTCGAACGTCGTCGCCGCCGCCGCCGCGGTACCGGGAACGTTGATGAGGATCGCCGCGATACTTCCCCCGTACATCGCACCGCTGTAGATGCTCACGAGGAGGATGATCGCACTGATCCCGTCGAGGGGAAGCGTCAGCGGGAGGATGATCGCCATCCCGAGCGAGGAACCGATCCCCGGAAGCGACCCGAAGAAGATACCGAGGAGTAGCCCGGCCAACATCAGGCCGATGGTGGGCCACCCGAACGCGATGCCGATCGCTTCGGAGAGGGCGCCGACTGTCGCCATCTACACTACCTCCAAGATTCCGATCTGCAGGAGATCGCCGACGTATACCCCGCGGTCGACCGGAACGATCAGCACGGTGGAGAACGCGTACCCGAGAAGCGTCCCTATTCCGGTCAAGAGCGCGATCATGTACCACGGCTGACCGAACCAGGCGGTGTACGCGACCACGAACAGCGGCGTCATCAGAAACATCGAGAACAGGTAGCTCAGACCGATGTACAACGTGATGAGGACAGCGGTGAACACGGCGGGCGAGAGCGGCCGATCGGGGATGTCCGCCTCCCTCTCCGCCGGAGATCGCTCCTCGTCCTTCTTCGCTTGCACCTCCTCCGTCTCTCGACTCCCGCCGGTGATCGACGTCGAACCGGCCACGACGGTGTAAAACGGCTCCGGGAGGTACTCGCGAATCAAAAGCAGCACCGAGCCGATCAGCGTCGCCGACCCGATGTACCGCGGGAACACCGCCGTCGTTCGGTTCCACTGGAAAGTCTGAATCACCATATAGCCGGAAACGACTATCAAGAATCCGAGGAGAATCTGTTCACTGTCCAAATCACCGAGTTGTTGCCGTACCATGTCAAATTGTGGCATTGTTTTGGGTTGTTATGTAATTTTCGTTTGGTTAGATAGCCCCGGCCGACGGGACCGCTTAGTCGGGGTTCACTTGCCAATCGCAGTCGGTACGTCGCGCGACCACGGGAAATAATTGGGAAACGAGTGGAGGGCGTTCAGTTCGTCGCTTCCCGTAGGGCCTCGAGGTCCACGTTCTCGGGAATCTGTTCGAAGGACTGCTGGAGCACTTCGTCGGCGAACTCCGGCGGGTTGTACTCGATGATGTTGCCGGTCTCCTCGGACCACGACTGGACCGGCTCCGTCTGGAGCGCCTCTTCGACGGCACTTGACATCGTCTGAACCCGCTCGTCCGGCGTGTCGCCCGGCATCCACATACAGCGAGTGAGCTGACCGACGTAGTCGATGTTGGGGTACCCCTGATCGGTCACCGACGCCACGTCGGGGAACACGTTGCTCCCCTGACTTGACAAGACCGCGATCACGTCGACGCGGTCGTCCTCGGCCGCGCTGAGACCGGACGCGTCGGTGGTGACACCGACGGGCACCTCACCGGACGCGACGGCTTGAACCAGCGGGCCACCGCCGTCGTAGCCGACGTAGTTCTCCCAACTCAGGCCGTACTCGTCGTTGTTCTTCATGATCTCGGCGATCACGTTGACGATCCCGCCTCGCTGTTGACCGCCCATGTTGGTGATATCGCCGTTGTCGAACGCCTCGATAGCGTCCGCGAGTTCGCTGAAGCCCTGGTCGGGGTTCGAATACATGACGTACGGCGTCCGGGCGTACCCGCACACTCCGCGAAGCGACGTGAGTTCCCAGTCGTCCGGCGGGTTCAGCAGGTAAGACACCGGCGTGGACGGCGGATTGAATCCACCGAAGGTGTACCCGTCGGGTTCGGCGCGGACCATCTGACCCGCGCCGCGGAGCGACGCCGATCCCGGCACGTTGTTGATCTGGATCGAGACACCGAGGATCTCCGATACCTGCGGCATGATCTGTCGGGCGTACGTGTCGGTCCCGCCGCCTTCGCTGAAGGGAACGATGTACTCGATCCGCTGGTTCGGGTATTCGTCCCCGCCGTCGCCGCCGTCGCTGCCGTCGCTACCGTCGCCGCCGTCGCCGCCGTCGCCGCCGTCGCCGCCGTTGCCCGAACATCCGGCGATGCCGGCTATTGCGATTGTCGATGCCCCACCAGTATATCGCAGGAGTGACCTGCGAGACATGCGGTCATTTGTCATGATCGACCCATTTGATTAGAAAATACAATCATATATAATAGTTTCCATAATTTAAATGGTAGTATATGCGGAACAGATGGTGGAGGGACGACACACCCACGGTAGGTGCCGTCGAAACCCGGATTAACCAACCTCAAAACTCCCCACAGTCGGGACTGAATCTCATCCTAACGATAACTACTCGATGAATGGCCTGCTCCACCACCTTTATCAGATTCTACCGCATCTGTAAATTTCACTCACTGCATGCGAAGCCTGCGAGATGTTGATATTGTACCGGCGATCGGCGTAGCGCTGAGCGTAGTTTGTCTGTACGGAAGCGTCGTAGGGTTCCCGGTTAACGGATTGTCTGCGACCGGTCAGCGCGTACTCGGTTTGTTCTTTTTTGCGCTCGTAATGTGGCTGACGAAGCCCGTTCCCTTTGCGATATCGAGTCTCACGACCGTCGTGCTCCTGTATGTGCTAGGTCTCGTAGACTCGTTCGCCACTGCTGCCAGCGGCTTTTCGTCACGGCTCGTTTTCTTTCTCCTCATTCTCCTGCTTCTCGGAAACACGATCTCCAAGGTCGGGCTGGACCAACTGATCGCGCGACGACTGCTCGTGGCTGACTCGCCAGGAGAGACGATCCGGCTGGCCGCCGCGGGGTTACTCGCACTCTCATTTATGATGCCGTCGGCGCTGGCTCGGACCGTAGCGTTCCTACCCATCTTTGAGGAACTCGACGAACTCTGGGATGTCTCGGACGATGAGAACTTCCTCCTGGACGCTCACCTGATCCTCGGTCACGTCAACCCGGTCGCGTCGATGGGACTGATGACCGGCGGAGGCATGGCGATCCTTTCCTCAGAGTTTATCCGCTCGTCTGTTACTGACATCTCTTGGCTGGACTGGGCAGTGTTAATGCTCCCGCCGACGGTGTTCATTTTTGTCCTCGCGGTTGTGACCATTCTTTTCATCCACCCTGTCGGCGCCGCATCAGTTCCCACACCACGGGAGGAGCGTCCATCTGGAACCGGATTCGACCGGGACCAACGGATCGTCATCGGCGTAATGACCGCGGTTATCTTCCTCTGGATCGTCGGGTCATTTATTGGTATTCCGACTATTTTCCCCCCCACCGCGGCAATCCTCTTTCTCGCGCTACCGGGGATTCGGATCGTTACAGGCGATGACATGACGACGATCAGTTGGGGGATCATCTTCGTCTTCGGGACGATGTTCTCCTTACTCGGCGTACTGGAGTCGTCCGGAGTCCTCTCGTGGGTGATCGGAAACGCGGAGCGTGTGCTTCCGTTCAGCGCACTTCCTCTTTGGCAGACTGTTGCGCTCCTGTTGGCACTGGCGTTCGTCGTCCGGCTGTTCTTCTCGACGGCGTCGGCATCGCTTCTCGTGTTATTTCCCGTAATGCTGCGATTTGCCGAGACGTTCGAGATAAATGCGCTGTTCCTCTCGTTGTCGCTGCTGATGGTGGTCGGCTGCTCGACCGTGTTTCCGTTCAACACGACGACGGTGCTCCTCACCTACGACAAAGGACCGATGTCTTTGATTGACGTGATCGTAACGGGGCTCGTCACGACGGGGTACGCTGTCCTCGCGATCGTGCTCTGCTGGACCCTCTATTGGCCACTGGTCACCTGAGGGAGACCACTAGCGAGGCGACACCGTCGAGAAAATCGAAGTTAATCGTGGATTGAACCTCTGCCGACGCTACAGAAACTTCTCGGTGAGGAGACGACCGTTTTCGACGACGGTCTCGCCGTCCAGCTCGACCGTCGGCGTGCGAACGACGCCGTCCAGATGAATGTCGCTCTTTCTGGTCCCGCCGAGCGACTCGTTGTCGCCGATAGCGAAGTGAACCGTCCCGCTCCGCTTTTTGTCCTCAGCGAGGTTGCCGATGAGCTTCGCCTTCGGGTTCGTCCCCATCGCGAACTCGGCGAGGTTCCCGGCGTTCTCGTCGCTGCGTTCGATCAATTCACGGAGCTCGTCGGCCTGACTGCCGCCGTCGACGTCTGCAACGAAGCCGTCTTCGATCTCCAAGGTGACCGGCTCGTCGAGCTGGCCGAGGCTGTCCATCGACACGTCGACGACGATGGTCCCGTTCGCCGTGTCCTCCTTCGGGTGGGTCGGGGACTCGCCCGGGGGAAGCGTGGCGAATCCCTCCGCCTCGTGATAGTATCCGTCGAGCGAGAACGCGCTACATCCGTCGACGCTGAAACTAATGTCGGTTCCCTGTTTGCTTGTGACGCGAACCTCGGAGGCGGCGTCGTGGACGTCTCGAAGCCCCTCGGTGATGCGGCGGAGTTCCTCGAAGTCTACCGTCATCGCGCCCTCAACCATCATTTCCTCTGTGACGCCGCGTAGGATTCCGAATCGAGTTCCTGCCTCGGCGGCGCGTAGCCGCGATCGGGTGTGCGTGATCGCGTGCGTGGTGCACGTGAACGCCACATCTGCAGCGGCCATGGCGTCGGCGACGACGTCCGGTGGCTCGTTTCCATGGCTCTCCAGAAGTGGCATCACCGACATCGTTGTCGTCGCGCCGGCGGCGTTAGCTGCCGTCGCGATGTTTCGGCCGACGCCGACCTTTCGAGCGTCCGTGATAACGAGGACCTCCTCGTCGGGTTTGATGTCAAGACACTCCTCTACGACTGAGGTGGACGCGTCGATCATCTCCAAGTCAAGCATTTGCTCAGGCATACGGCCTACTTATCTCCGGGACCGCGCTTAAATCTATGCGTGACTCAAACAGCGTTGCGAGTTCAGCTCTGACGGCTCGGTAGCGACGGACGACCAATCCACGGTGTTGAGAGGGACTCCGTCCGGACGGATACGGATCGGCAGTGGAGTGTGGTCTATCTGGGGAGCTGTGAGGTCTACGACTCCGTCGAAAGGTGGATAACCGCGAGGATGAGGCAGGCGACTGCTAAACAGCCCACGAAGCCTCCGAAGGCGAGCCTGTAGTTCCACCGTGTGGCAACTACACCGACGTACGTGGGTGCGAAGCTCCCAATCCCGGTCCAGATGGTCTTCATCGCCCCGAGGTCCCCGGCCATGCTATCATCCGGAAACAGACCGATGAGGTACGCCTGCATGACCGGAGGGTAGGCGCGGAGCCCGGTCGCGACGACGACGACGCCGACGACAGCTATGACGACGTTTCCTGACGTGATCAAGACGACGAGGCCGACAATGGCGACGGCAGTCGCAACGACCCCGACAAATATGCGAGAGATTGCGTCCCCAAGTCGACCCGCGAGCGGCCCGACGATAATCGCGATGACGAAGACCGATGCAAAGGCCACTCCCGCCAAAGTGGGACTAAACGATTTTTCGACTCGCAAGAATGTCGGCAGGAAGCCGAGAAATCCTTGCCAAGCAAAAGAAACGCAGACATACGCGAGAAGCAGCGATCTCGCACGCGAGACAGCAAACACCCGACGGCTCGTGCCGCCGAGTTCAAGGGAGACACGACCGACCACCCACTCACCGTCGGCCCATCGCACCAGCGCGAACAGCACGACGGCGAGGACGCCGATGACCGGGAGAAACGAGAGCTGCCAGACGCCGACCGAGACGGCGGCGAGCGTGACGCCTGCGGCCGCACCCGCGCCAATGGAGCCGGATGCTGACTGAATACCGAAAACGTGGCCACGGCGCTCGCCGAAGACGTCTGTCAGAAGTGCCCGGGACGGAACGAAGTACAGTCCGGCGCCGAGCCCCACGAAGACGAAGCCAATGAGGAGTCCAGCGTATGTGGAGACCACGCTAAGCACGAGGAAGCCGACCACGAGGGTAGCGAGACTCACCGTGAGCACTGTCTTCCGCGAGAGCGCGTCCGAGAGACGACCGCCGGGATACTGACTGAGTGCGTAGACGAGCCACATAACGGTGAGGCCGAATCCCGCTGTCGATGGCGATATCTGCAGATCGTCGATGAGTGTCGGGATCAGCGGCGGGATGGCTTCTCGTCCGAGTCGAACCGCGAGCCATCCCGCCGAGAGGGCGATAAGTATCCGCCCGTCGGCGCCTGCCCAGACGGAGCGGTCGTTGGTTGACACGTCGGCCACGATGAGACACCCACACTTGGTAGTAGAGTTCCCGGCAATTGGAGCAAACTGTCGCGCTCCGAGGGGCCATTCACGCCGTTGCTGTCGCTCGCAGCGAAACCTATATTCGTCGCTTGCGCCTCGTCGTGGATATGTCGGACACGCCACAGCCCATTGGTCAAGGGTCTGTTCCGGGCGTACTGTTTCGCGGTGGCACCAGCAAGGGGTTCTTCGTCCGAGAAGGTATCCTCCCCGAGCCCGGGCCGCTCCGCGACGAGCTCGTATTGGAGCTGTTCGGTTCCCCGGATCCGCTCCAGGTCGACGGTATTGGTGGCGCGAAATCTCACACGAGTAAGCTCATGATCGTCGGGCCGGCGGACCGTGAGAACGTCGACGTGGCCTACACGTTCGGGCAGGTCGCTGTCGAGGATCCCGTCGTCGACTGGGGCGGTAACTGCGGTAATCTTACGGGCGCCATCGGTGCGTTCGCCGTCCACCAAGGCATCGTCCGTGTCGAACCGCCCGCCGCCGATCTCACCCTCGTCAACACCAACACCGACACCGTAATCGACCAGACCGTTCCCGTGACTTCCCACGGACTCGACGTCTACGGCGACTACGCGATCGACGGTGTGCCCGGAACGGGCCCCCAGATCCCCTCTCGCTTCCGCGACCCAGCCGGCGGTGTTACCAGCGCGTTGTTTCCGACGGGGACAACGACCGAACAGGTCACCCTCGAGGGAGCCGATCGGGACGGTAGTGACCTCAGCGTGACCTGCTCCGTCGCCGACGTGGGGAATCCCTGCGTCTTCCTGCGGGCGGCCGATTTAGGTCTCGATGGAACCGAACTGCCGAAGGAGCTATCGGAGACGCCAGGACTGCTTGACGAGCTCGAACGGATCCGCGGCGTCGTCTGCGAGCGGATCGGGCTGGTGGACGACGCGTCGCGCTCGCGTAGCGAATCGCCTGCGGTCCCGCAGATCGCTGTCGTCTCTGAACCGCAGTCGTACGACTCCTCCGTGGAAACACACGTCTCAGCAGACGAGATCGACATTACGGCTCGAATCGTCACCTCTGGGACGCCTCACCACGCCTACGCCGTGACCGGTGCAATGTGTCTCGCTGCGACGGCGTCCCTGCCGGGAACGGTCCCGAACGAAGCCGTCCGTTCCCCGACGGACGGTTCGGTTACTATCGGCCATCCTAAAGGGAAGATAGAGATCGGTGTGGAAGTTGCTGCAGATGAGACGCGGTATACTCGTAGTGGGGACACTGACGATGGAGCAGGCCCCCGAATTGAGGCAGTTACGGTTAGGCGGACCGCTCGCCCGTTGTTGGTCGGCGAGGCGCAGTACCGCTATATCGGTAGCCTGTCACAGCTCAGTCCGGACACGTCAGAATGATCGATCGTCCCGCTGGAGGGCGGGGCACTTATTTTCGTCTCGGTTGCACGGATCGTATGGACCTGAAAATTGCGGGCAACGCGGCAGTCGTGACAGCGTCGAGTAGCGGTCTCGGAAAGGCGTCAGCGCGGGCCCTCGCCGCGGAGGGCGTCGATGTCGTGGTCAACGGTCGGGACAGGGACCGGCTCGATGAGGCGGTCGAGGACATTAAGCGGGACGCAACGGGGTCCGTGGTCGGTCAGCAGGGTGACATCGCTGTTCGAGAGGACATCGAGGCCGTCGTACAGCGGTGTGTCGACGAGTTCGGACGACTAGACCACCTCGTTACCAGCGCCGGCGGTCCGGCGAGTAAGTCGACCCTCGAGACGACAGACGAAGATTGGTACGACGCCTTCGACATGCTGGTGATGAGCGTCGTGCGTGCGGTCCGTGCCGGGGAGCCGCATCTGCGAGCCAACGGCGGCGGGAGCATCGTCAATATCACCTCCATGAGTGTCAAGGAACCATCGAGCACGCTCGTACTGTCTGCTTCGGTGCGGATGGCGGTCGCTGGGCTGGAAAAGACACTCTCGCGCGAGCTCGCACCTGACGTCAGATCGAACATGGTGCTCCCCCGGAGTATCGAGACAGAGCGGATTCGGTCGCTCGGTGAGGCAGCGATTGAACGCGGCGAGTACGATAGCTACGACGAGGTGCTTGCCGACCGTGCCGGTGACAGTCCGTTGGGGCGGCTTGGAAGTCCAGACGAACTCGGCGACCTCGTCGCATTTCTCTGTTCTGACCGCGCGAGCTACCTCAACGGGACAGCGATATCCGTCGACGGCGGCGTCAGCCGGTCGACGTTATAGCAAAGGCCGACAGCTCATCAGCCGGTCTTCCCTGTGCGCCGTCAGAACGTCAGCGTTCACTATAATTGGCTGTCGCCAGTACGACTAAGTAGAGTCTCGCCGTTGAGCCAAAGCGAGCTTTCATGAGTTATACTCCGGACAGCCCCCCACCGCGAGAGCGGCGGACGGTAGACACCAGTAACCAGGCGTACGGCTCCGACTACATCACCGACTTCTTAAAGGGATACGGCTTCGAGTTTGTCTCTTTTAATCCAGGATCGTCGTTTCGGGGTATCGAGGAGTCCTTGGTCAACTACAACGACGAGGAGCCGCCGATAATCGAGGTTCCTCACGAAGGGCTCTCCGTGGCGATCGCCCACGGACACGCCAAGGCTACCGGCGAGCCGGCGCTGTGTATCCTCCACAACGTCGTCGGCACCCTCCACGGGACGATGGGCATCTTCAATGCCTACTGCGACCGCGTCCCGGTCATCGCTTTGGCGGGGACTGGCCCGGTTCAGAAGTCAAAACGGCGACCCTTCTTCGACTGGATTCATACGGCACAGATTCAGGGGAATCTCGTTCGCGGATATACGAAATGGGACGACCAGCCGGTCGACGTCGACGGCGTTGCCGAATCGCTTCTGAACGCGATTAACATCGCCAACTCGAAGACTAAGGGGCCGACGTACGTGGCCTTAGACCATCAAATTCAGGAGGCAGAACTCGACGAGCCGATTCCTCTTCCAGACTTCGAGAAGTTCGAGACCCCCTCTCGTATCGCGCCTGATCCCGAAGCCGTCGAGCGGGCGGCAGACCGACTCGTTAACGCTGATTTCCCCGTTATCCTCTCGGACGCCGTCGGGGACTCTCGAGAGGCGGTCGATGCGCTCGTTGACTTGGCGGAGTCGCTCGCTGCCCCGGTGTTCCACTCCCACCGCGTCGGCACACCGCATCGCTACAACTTCCCGAACACTCATCCACTTGATCTGGCCGGAACCGAACGTTATCGCGACGCTGACGTCGTGCTCGCGCTCGACGTGTGGAGCTCGAACTACACTCTCACCGACACCGAACCGGTCACGCACGAGCAGACGGAGTCGGTCAACGGTGACTTCGGGCTAATCGACGTCGGAACACACAACACGCGCCCATCCGGGCTGGTCTCTGATCAGTTCGCACTCCGCGAAACGGATCTCTCGATTACTGCCGATACGGCACTCGCAGTACCTCAGCTTCGCGACGCGGTACAGTCTCGGATTGAGGGCGACGCCGAGGCGCGCGAGCGGGTACGCTCCCGTCGCGCTTCGATCGAAGGCGTTCACGACGACCAGCGCGTAGCGTGGCGAGACGAGGCCGAAGCGGCGTGGGACGAGACACCCATCTCGCTGCCCCGCGTGGCGGGAGAGATCTGGGACGTTATCGAGGACGAGGAGTGGGTGCTTACGAACGGGACCTTCCGCGGATGGGCCTACAAGCTGTGGGATATCGACGAATACGACCAGTACATCGGCAGTTATTCGGGAGGCGGCGGCATCGGCCAAGGGATCGGTCAGGCGATCGGCGGCGCGTTAGCCTATCAAGAGACAGACCGGATCCCGATAAACCTCCAACCTGACGGCGACCTGATGTTTTACCCCGGTGGCCTTTGGACGATCGGCCACTACGGGCTGCCGATCTTCACCGTCGTGCACAACAATGGCTCGCTGTACAACTCTACAGACCACCGGATGACACTCGCCGAACACCGCGGCCGTGATGCGAGCTTCGAGAGCGCACTCGTCGGCACCGGTCTCCACGAACCGACGCCGGACTACGCGACGATGGCCGAGTCGATGGGTGTGAAAGGATTCGGTCCCGTCGAGGACCCAGATGAACTCGGACCGAAACTGCGTGAAGCCTGGGAGGTAGTCAAGAGCGGCGACCCGGTCCTCGTCGACGTGGTCTGTCAGCCACGTTGATCAGACGAGACGGAACGGGTCTGAGACCTCGTCTTCCGTTTCGACCCAGACGCTTTTCGTCTGCACGTACTCCTCTATCGCCTCTATTCCCTTTTCAACCCCGATTCCGCTTTGCTTGAAGCCGCCGAATGGCATCGTAAATGACGACTTCCGGTACGTGTTGAGCCACACGACGCCCGCCTCCAGCGCGTCGGCCATCCGGTGGCCGCGTTGGATGTCCTTCGTCCACACGCCCGACGCGAGCCCGAACTCAGAATCGTTCGCCTTCTCGATGACCTCGTCTTCAGTTTCGAACGTGAGGACCGCCAGCACCGGGCCAAACACTTCCTCGCGTGCGATTGCCATGTCGTTCGTTACATCGGTCAGAATTGTCGGCGGATAGAACGGCCCGCCGGGGACGTCGCGCTCCGGTCCTCCGGTCAAAAGTGTTGCTCCGTCGTCGATGGCGCTTTCGACGTGTTCCTGAACGCTGGACAGTTGAGACTCCGAGACAATGGGTCCCATCTCTGTCTCCTCGTCGAGCGGATCGCCGAGATCGATCTGTTCGGTGCGGTCAACCAGCCGATTCAAGAACTGCTCGGCGATCTCCTCGTGGAGGAACAACCGTGACCCGGCGATGCAGGTCTGTCCGCTGGCGGCGAAGATCCCCTTGATCGCGCCCGTCACCGCGTTTTCTAGATCAGCATCTGGGAACACGATATTTGGACTCTTTCCGCCGAGCTCCAGCGTACTCGGGACGATGTTGTCGGCCGCAGCGGTCGCGACCGCGCGTCCCGCCTCGGGACCGCCGGTTAGCGCCACTCGGTCAATATCGTCGTGACCCGCGAGCGCCGCGCCGGCCTCGGCGAAGCCCGTGACCACGTTGAGCGCGCCCGATGGGAAACCCGCGTCGTCCGCCAGCTCTGCGAGCCTGAGCGCCGAGACTGGCGCCAGCTCGGACGGTTTCAACACCACCGTGTTGCCGGCCGCGATGGCCGGCGCAATCTTGTAGGTTGCCAGCGATAGAGGTGAGTTCCACGTCGTGATCGCCCCGACGACGCCGTACGGCTCGGGCGTCGTGTACCCGAAGAAACCGTCTTGTTCGACCGGCATCGTGTCGCCTTGCACCTTGTCTGGGAGTCCCCCATAATACCGGTACCAATCCGGGAGGCTCTCGACTTGGCCCCGCATCTCGCGGATCAGCTTCCCGTTCGATAGCGTCTCCAGCGCGGCGAGCTCTTCGGTGTGTTCTTCAATCTTGTCGGCGAGAGAGAACAGTAACTTCCCCCGCTCAGTTGCCGATCGAGCCTGCCAGGAGTCACTCTCATATCGCTGTCGAGCGGCTGTCACGGCGTCGTCGACGTCCGTTGCTGTCGCCTCGGGCACTGACGCCCACATCGTCTTCTGGTACGGATAGGAGACGTCGAACCGTTCGCCGCCAGCTGCTTCCGTTTGCTCTCCATCGATAATCATCTGATACTCCTGTTGCTGTGATAGCAACTCGCTTGCGTCCATACAACTCTCATCTGTCTCGAAAGTGATAACCGTTGAGGTAGTGGGGCGAGTAAGTACTATACGTAAGAGCAATCATGAGACAGGTATGACCGTCTTGGTCGCAGTCAAAGAAGCGGAAAACTCGCATAATGTACTTGAAGCAGCGGAGACGCTTGCGCGCCAGTTCGACGACGAGCTGGAGGTGCTTCACGTGTTGAGTCGAGACGAATTTGTCAATCTCGAACAGACGAGCGTGTCAGAGACCGCAGACGCGGTCGACCCCAACGAAGTCCGAGAGATCGCTGCCTCAATCGCTTCGGAAATTGCGGAGCCAGTCGTTGACGAGTTCGTAGCGACCGGTGCGGTGGGGGACGCCGCAGGCGAAATCATTTCGCTTGCAAAGCGCAGGGATGCGCGCTATATCGTGATCGGGGTTCGGAAGCGCTCCGCTGTCGGGAAGGCTGTCTTCGGGAGCACTGCACAACAAGTTCTCACGAGCGTTGACCGCCCGACTCTCGCCGTGCCGCGGGTGAGCGAAACCCCAGAGTAAGGCGGTACGTTGTCCCGGGTTGCCGATATCAGGTTGGTCGGTTGAATGTCAGCTACCCGATCGGTTCGTAGCTGAGTAATCTGTTGGACGGCTCCCCTGAAGAAGGACCCGAACACGGTGAGCCCGTAGCTCTACTCCAGGTCTACGACTCGAGAGCGACTGCCGTGTACCGCTCCGGTGCGCCGTCCCCGTCAAGCATCCCGAAGACGCTGTCGACCAGCGCGTCGATGCTGAGGGTTCGGCTCTCCGTGGTCGTCGCGGCGACGTGGGGCGTGGCAATCACGTTGTCGAACTTGTGGAATGGAGAGTCCTGTGGCAGGGGCTCGGTCCCGAACACGTCGAGGCCAGCGCCGGCGATTTCGTCGGTCTCTATCGCGTCTATCAGCGCCGACTCAGAAACGACTGATCCTCGGGCGGTGTTTACCAAAATCGCTGACTCTTGCATCCGATCCAGTTCGGGAGCGTCAATCAGCCCCTCCGTCTCGTCAGTCAACTCCGCGTTGACCGTGACGATGTCGCTGCGCTCGAGAAGGTCCCCTAAGTCGGTTAGCTCAGCCCCGGTGATGTCGGTGTCCTCTTCGAAGACGTACGGGTCATACGTGAGCACGTTCGTCGTGAGCCCAGAAAAGAAGGCAGCGACGCGGCTGCCGATGTCGCCAAATCCGACCACACCAACGGTCTTACCGTGGACCGAGGTGCTCAGCTCAGTCTCGTCGCGCCACCCGCCGGCCTCCAGAAGGCGGTCGTTCTGGAGGATGTCACGTGACACCGCAAGTGCGAGCCCCACGGTGTACTCAGCTACCGCGGCCGCGTTCAGTCCCGGTGTGTACGCCACGCCAATTCCTAACTCAGCCGCGGCGTCGAGATCGACATTGTCGAGGCCGGTCCCAATCTTCCCGACGACCTCGAGGTCGTTGGCCGTCTCTAGAACCCGCTGAGATATCGGTAGCCGCGACGTGGTGAACAGTACAGATACACCATCAAGTGCCTCAATCACTGCCTCTTCGGTCGACTCCACGCCGATATCAAGCTCGATCCGATCGCCAACCTTCTCTTTAAGTGCCTCATCGGGCTGTAAGTCCTGATCGACGAGTGCCCGCCTCATGTCTCTCCCGCCGTTAACTGTCGTCCGTGATTCCAGTTCATCTGTCGCTCAGAAAAACGTGAACTCGCCGTCTTCGAGCACAACTTCGCCGTCGAGCTCGAGCGTCGGCTCGGCCATCATCGCGTCGAAGTGGACCGGTGCGCGGGTGGTACCACCGAGATTGCTGCTCGTGCCGATACCGAAGTGGACGTTCCCGTAGCGCCCGTGATCGTTGGAGAACCAGCCGTTGAACTCGGGACACTCGGGATTCATGCCGACAGCTAACTGGGCAATGTTGTATACAGCGGGGTCGTCGTGTTCCGCCCAGACATTCGCGATGCGATTCGCCTCCTTGCCGCCGTCGACGGAGGTGACCGCGCCATCTTCAATCTCCATCGTGACAGGTGTCTCTAGGACGCCGATATCGAGATTGGGGATGGCACCATCGAAAACGACCGTCCCGTTCGTGGTTCCTTCTACGGGGGAGATGTTAGCCTCGATATGGACGAGCGCCGTGAATTCGCCGGACTCGTGGGCGATTCCTGGATGGGCGTTGCCGTCACGTCCCTCGAGGCCGACTGTCACGTCGGTCCCTTGCGGGGATGTAATCCTGGCTTCGTCGGCCTCACCGAACTTTTTGGCCATCTCCTCGCAGTGCGGTCGCATTCCCTCGTAGTCAGCGTAGAGGCCCCCGTGGACCAGCTGTTCGTCGGTGAACTTCACCATGCTGATCACTCGTGCACCGGCTTCTTTCGCTTCGGCTGTCGCACTGGAGTGGGTGATGGAGCGGTGGACGGGCGTGATGATCACGTCCGCTTCGAGCATGGCCGCCGCGACTGACGGCTCGGGTTCATTACCGTCGTACTCGCGGGGATCCATCATTGTCATCGTGACGTTCGCGTCGCGCTCGTTTGCGGCGGCGGCGACGCGTTCGGCGACATCTGCGACCTCCCAGTCGGAGACGACGAGGACGTCCTCGCCCGGCTGGATTCCCGCACAGGTGTCGACAACGATGCTTGCACCTTTCATTTCTTGGACTGAGTCCATACCTCGAACCAGTCCATAGGTGTTTATAAAAGTGTGTCTCCCGGCGGGACCGACGGCGGTTCGTTCAGTCGTCAGCCTCCGCTCTCGCGGCTCGATGCTCCAGTTCGTCGGCTGCCGACTCGGCTGCAATTTTCCCATAAACAGCGGCGTTGGTCAGTCCCGTACCGCCGGGGTAATTGTCGTAGAACAGCCCACCGACGCTGTTCCCAGCGGCATACAGACCGGGGATGGTCTCTTCACGCGTATCGAGTACTTCTGCGTCGGTCGTCGTAGCGACGCCACCGAACGCGAATGTGATCCCTCCGGTAAGTGGGTAGCCGACGTACGGCGGGTTATCGAGCGGCACGGCCCAGTTAGATTTGGGCGGCTCGATTCCCTCGGCGTTGTTGCCGTCAAGCGTCTCGGGGTCGAACTCGAGGTCATCCGGACAAGCGTCGTTGTACGCTTCGACGGTCTCCTGACCTTTTTCGGGGTGTTTGCAGCCGAGTTCATCGAGCACCTCGGCGACTGTGTCGGCGTACACCGGGTCGGACGGTCCCTGCGGCCAGAGGTACTCTTCCATCTCGCTGTCCGCGATCAGGAACACCTCGTGGTCCTCCTCTTCGAAGAACAGGCGGCCGAACTTTGCGTACGTGTGGGCACGGGCGTCCTGTCCCTCGTCGACGAATCGCTCTCCGTCGTGGTTGAGAACAACGCAGTACTGGTAGCCGTCGATTCGGTTCGCACCACCTCGGGCGGGCGGCGAATTGCCGTCGATGAGACTCATGTGAGCGCCGCTCCACTGGCCCGTCGCCCTCGCTCCGATATCAAGCGCCATGTCGATGGGACCGCCCGTGTTGTACGGGCTCCCGCGGACGGTCATCTCATCGTAGCCATCGCCGTAATACACCGTCCGTTTCCGTTCGTCGGACTCGTACCCGCCGCTGGCAATCACTACGGCGTCGGCCTCGTAGATGACCCGCTCTCCGTCGACGAGCGCCTCAACGCCCGTCACTCGTCGTTCGGCATCGTCGCTCTCCTTGAGGTCGCGCGCCTCCGCATTGTAGACGATCTCACCGTCGAGTTCCTCAATACGCTCGATGAGCGTGGGAACCAAATCCTCGCCGTCGATGAACGTCCGTGCTACCGTGTAGCCGACGTGAGGTGGTTCCATGTCCCAGTCGACTCCGTGGTCTGTGAGCCACTCAGCGGTAGGAGAGGCGAGATCTACGAGTGTTCGCGCTATGTCCGGGTCGGCCTTCCCACTGGTCTGGTGCATGATGTCATCGTAGTAGTCGTCTGCGCTGTAGTCCGAAATGTCGAACTCGTAGCCCCGTTCTGGGAGTCCGGAATCTGCGGAAGGAATGCGAAACGACTGGACGTACCGCGTCTGACCGCCCCGTTCCTCACGAGGCGTCTTCTCAAGCAACACCGGGTTCAAGTCGAGCTCTGCAGCCCGGAGCCCAGCGGCGAGGCCAGCCATACCACACCCCACCACGACGAGATCGTGACCGTCGATAACGTGCATCTCGCCTGTCGATATGACGAGTGTTTATTAAACCCTTTTGCTCGCCAGAGTATGTCAGAACTACTAGGTTAAATCAAACTGCTCCAGTTGGTCGGCTTGGTGTGGCGATAGCCCCCTTTTCGGGGGTAAAATAGATAAGCGCGCACAGGAGATCACTTCTGTAGATGAAACAGCTAGCCTGTTCCGAGATCACCGTAACCCCCTGCGGACTACTCCATCCGCCCGGAATCGATTGGACCGTTGAACCGAGTCTACTGACCTCGCCCGTAGAGAAATTTCAGGCAGGGGCTCCTGTTCTATGAGCGATCAGCGCTCACTCGGTTGTGCTATCGTTCGAGGCGGGACGAGCAAGGGAATCTTCCTTCGTCGGGAGGAACTCCCTGAGACGGACCGCGACGAGGCCATACTTTCGCTTTTTGGGAGTCCCGATCCCAGACAAATCGACGGACTAGGCGGTGCGACCTCAACGACGTCGAAGCTCATGGTCGTCGGCGATGCCGAGGTCCCAGATGCGGATGTCTCGTATACTTTCGCCCAAGTGGCTGTAGACAAACCAGTTATCGACTGGAGCGGCAACTGCGGGAACCTAACCTGCGCGATTGGCGCCTTTGCAGTTGATGAGGGATTCGTCGATGTCGACCCCGACGCTGACGCGGTCAACCTACAGCTGCACAATACGAATACTGAAGCCCGAATCGAACAGCGGATCCCGCTGGTGGACGGTAACGCTGCGACGGAAGGTGACTTCACAATACACGGGGTTCCCGGGACTGGCGCGCGGATCGACACGACGTTCCTTGACCCGGCGGGCTCGTTGACCGACGCGCTCTACCCACTCGGCGGACCGACTATCGAACGAACAATCGACGGACGAACACTCGAATTGTCTGTCGTTGACGTTACGACTCCGATTGCGTTCATTAGGGCAGCTGACATCGGGCTGACAGCCACAGAGACGCCTGAAGAGATCGACAACGACCCAGATCTCCTCGCGGATCTGGAACGTATTCGAGGTTCGATCTGCGCAGAGCTCGGGTTTGTCGATGAGCCCGAGGACGCGTCAACAGAGTCGCCCGGTTACCCGAAGCTCGTGTTCGTGTCGCCCCCGTCCGATTACGAAACTTCTGACGGGAATGATGTGTCGGGTGATGAGGTGGACCTTCTTGCTCGATATATGTCGATGGGGAAACTTCATCCGGTGTATGCTGTCACTGGCGTTGCCTGTACCGCTGCTGCAGCACGGCTCCCGGGGACTATCGTCGAAAATGTTACGAAGAACACCGAGGAGACGGTTACATTAGGGCATCCCCGCGGTGCCATGTCCGCGACCGCATTGGTCGAGACCGATCCGCACAGCGTCGACAGTGTCACAGTCTACCGTACACAGCGACGACTTATGGACGGAACAGGCTACTATTGATGGGGATCATTCGAACGGTTGAGAATTAAGGAGCATCGAATTTCATTATTCTCGGAGGCCTAGTTCGGCTGAGCAACTCCGCTGCTGACAAATCAACATCCCTAGTTTCATGATATAACTTCATCAGCCACCATTGGGGGCTCAGATTCACTCTAGTCCGGATCCAGTTTCGAAGGTTTTCCCGCCATATGAAAACAAGACGCTAAAATTTCAATAACTATATAATTAAACGAATATCTATAATCAGATTTAAAGATTTTATCTAGTTACGAAACGAGGTAGTCCCCAATACGTTATTATGATTCTTGCTAACGGATCACAGTATACTATCATACAAAAAATGACAATCAAATAAATCACCCAGATGATAATTAGATGTCCATACCCGAGGAAATACGCTATTCGGGTAGTTCCCGCTATTCGGGAAAAATAAATAGTATGGCATCCATTGTAGAGCCATGACTGATATTAGCGAAAATGACACTGTTTCCACGGTCGATACGGCCATATCGATCGTTCACACTGTTGAGTCCAATAGCGAAATCACTCTATCAGAAATTGCGACAGAACTAGACATCTCCACGAGCACAGTACATCGACATCTCAATACTCTCCGAAAGCATGGCTACGTCGTGCGTGATGGGACGGAGTACAGACTTGGAATGCGATTTCTAACTCTCGGCGGAGGCGTTCAGACGGATAAACAGGTGTTTGAGCTCGCGAAACAGAAAGTGGACCAACTCGCGACAGAAACTGGTGAACGAGTCCAGTTTGTTGTCGAAGAAAATGGGCTGAGGTACTACCTATACACTCAGTCCGGCGAAAACGCAGTCCAGACAGACGCAAGCATCGGAAAGACCGGTCCCCTCCATGAGAGTGCGTCCAGCAAAGCTATCCTTGCAGAGCTCCCTAAAGAAAGGGTTGAGGAAATCATTGATAAGCGTGGATTATCTGCATCGACGGATCAGACAATCACCGACCGTGAAGAGTTGTTTGCTGAACTTGACACAATTCGTGAGTCCGGTGTCGCGTTCAACAACGAGGAAGCGACGCCCGGACTACGTGCTGTCGGTGCAGCCGTCTGTGGTCCTGACAACGAGCCAGTTGGCGGATTGAGTATCTCTGGGCCTGCACATCGATTTACGGGAGATCTCTATCGTGAGGAGCTCCCGAATCTTGTCTTGGCTGCAGCAAATGAACTGGAACTGAAGTTGGCTTACGAGGTCGATTAAGTGACTGAGACACGTTTGGCATTGCTGTTAGTGTTAATCAGAGCTCTTGCGTTCATTCCCGATATACGGGAAGACCACTGTGGTTACAGGTTTCAGGCCCCAGAATCCGGTGGTTACCGAATTAGAGCTGGGGCCGCATGACATCACCAATAAGAAGATCAAATAAGCACACCATTACAAACGTACTACTGTAATGCCAAATGTGAAAAAGCAAGCCCCAACTTCTATACATACGCTTAACATAGTAGATCTTAAATGTGCACACATATATTCTGCCAGTACGGCGGCGGTGTTAAGTAAAGAGTAAAGCGGTCGATTTTCCGAACTCCTCTGCTCGAAAGAGATCGCCTCACCGACTCTACTGAGTTGATCAATTTGGGGCTGTGGAGCGAGAGCAGACACCCCACAGATTATTGGTACTGGTATTTGTTGCTATCTTGCAGAACTACCACTTTCAACTACAGTTACTTTTGTTTATATTTAGATGTCAAGCGAAGTCAAACTGCGATCCAAAAGTGGGTCCACAAATCCGATTTACAGCCGACAGGAAGAAATCTCGGATCGCGTCGCTGTCGATCAAAAATCGATCCGAGTCAATAATAACGAATATTGATTGTACGCCGTTTTCGATCTTAGAACTAACGAAATATCTATTCTCGGCGGCTTTCGACGTATATTGTTCAATCGTACGAAAACTTCTCACTGAACTTCTCGAGAAACACGACGTTGCCGACGCCATGTTTCTCGTCGATGACGCCGATGATCTCAAGGGGAGAACTCCGACGAGAAAACCTCAGCTACCGCGTCGAGATCCACAGCTTTCACAACAGTGTCAAACACATATTGAGATCGGTATGATATATAATATACTAGTTTTCAAATAGTTTTAGCCACATCGACCCACCAATCTGACAATCGTGCGAGCCTCGAGCGTTGAGTCTCGGACTGACGTTCTAACGACCGACTGTCAGTGATTCGTATCAACTGGACCCAGCGCAATCATTATGATGGACGCCGGTATTCGACCAATCTGCATGCCAGCGGTAGTTCACGCACGACCGATATCACTTTGCACATAACTGCCCTGATACTGCACGGTAGCGTTGAGGTGGGGGCATCATCGCGGTATGAGAGTTCGTCCACCCGTACTCTAACTGGATCACTCTTTGAGCAGCCTGCTGCCGGTGATGTTCTGGAGCTGATGACCCGATTGCTGTCCCGAACGTCGGATCGGCGTCTCAAAACTGTCGACCCGTCGCGCTGGCAGCCATGTTCGATAGCAAAACGAGTCTCTCAATCCCGGCTGACACTCACGCTCGGTGCTGGTCAGTCACGTCGGTCAGATCGATGACTCCCTCCGGAACTCTGTAGGCGACCAGCACGTCTCGGTCGGCGTCAGGGGAGTCGTCGGTCTTGTCGACGGCGTAGCCGATATACCGACACTCCTCGTGCCCGAACTCCAGTACGGAGTACCCCCAGTTGTGGCCGTCGAAGAATTCGATGTGAGGATTCATCGCGGGCACGAGATTCGAGACGAGCGGTTCGGTCAGGTTCCTGCGTAAACCGCGAGTGAGGTGGAGTGCCTCGGCGATGTTGATCGACGTGATCGCCGGAGTCATGAACTCGACGCCGAACCGCTCCCCTTGGGCGACGCCCTCGCCGCCGGTCACCCGGCCGGGGTACGATGTTTGCTGATAGCCCGCGATGTAGCTGTGCATGTCACCGGTGACAGTGACGAAGTTGTCGACGCTGGACGCAGCGATCCTCTCGGCGATCCGCTGACGTTCCCGTGTGTATCCGTCCCAGCCACCTTGGACGGGATAGACAGAGAGCGGCCCTGACCCGAGACGGAACGGGATCGTCAACACCTCGTCGGCCCAGACGGTCCACGTCGCGTCGGAGTCGGTGACGGTATCCAACAGCCACTCGCGTTGCTCGTCGCCGAGCATCGTCCGTCATGGAGGCTCACGGTGTGGGCCGACGTTGTCCACAGTCGGTATCGCTTCGCGGGGGGGATCGCGGAAGAGGCGCTCGTCGGTCATCACCAGGTCGACCAGGTCGCCGAACTGAATCTCCCGCCACAGTTTGAACCGCTCCTGTAATGATTCACCGGACGGGTCATACTCTACGCGGGCTGGCATGTACTCCCACCACCCGTGAATCGCGTCGGCGACGAGTCGCGTCATGAACTCGGGGTCGTCTCCGCGAGGGTGGTTCCCTGTCGGGGCGTTGGTTTCGCTGTCCCAGTAGATGTCGTCAACCATCTCGTGGTCGTCCCAGCCGGCGATCAGCGTGTGCGACTCTAACGCCTCCTGCAGGAACTCGTCGGCCCGGTACGTCCGGTAGAGGTACCGGTAGTCCTGCAGTGAGTGAGCGTGATCGTGGCCGCTGGGCAGGGATTTCTCGCGGTCGGGATACTCGTAGGAGCCCAATCCCTTGAACGCGCCCGAGTCTGATTCGTAGATGAAATCCCCCAGATGAACGATGAAGTCGACGTCCTCCTCGGCGACGTAGTGATACGCCGGATAGTAGCCATTGAGATAGTCCTGGCAAGTGAGCACGGCCAAGCGCACTGATTCCGGGGAATCGTCCGGTCGCGGGAGCGTCTGACACCAACCCGTTCGCGTCGCGACACCGTCGTAGACAAACCGGTAGGCGTACTCTGAGTCGGGGTCGAGACGGCCGTTGAGATCGATCTTAACGGTGTAATCGTGAGCCCGGATCGTCTCTGCGTCGGTCACAGCACCGTCATAGACGATATCGTCGAAGCTCGCGTCGGTCGCCACCTGCACACCGAGCGGTAGCTCGGAATCAAAGGCGTTCGGCGCGATTCGCGTCCACAAAATAACGCCCGTTGGCGTCGGCCCACCGCTCGCGACCGACTGTGGAAAAGTACCGTCGGCGTCCGTCTGCTGGACCTCGAACATCGACGAGTCAGTCGCGTCAACAGTGTCCGCTGCGAGCACAAGCTCGTGTGACTCCAGTTCTGACAGCAGTTCAGCGTGGTCGCTCGACCCTCTTGCGGGTTCATCGCGTGCGCTTCGTTCAGTCATCGGCTCCGGCCTCTGCCACGGATGTATTCGTTAAATGACTCTTCACTGCTATCTGTCATGGCAGTGTCTCACATCTGCGCTGAGAAAAATTTGCTCCAAAATCATGGTATACTGACTACTGCCTCTGTCTTCAGCAACCGCTTCCTCTCAGTCCAAAGTCGAATAGAACCGTACACGCGACTGAGATCAGCCACATTGAGCTCGTTGGAGCAAGAAACACGAGATTTCAGTCCGTTCTACGGTACATGACGGGCGATGCGCACCGCGACGGGCCACTCTCGTTCGAGAGGCCTTCCGAGGATGAAGATGAAATGCAACGCGTGTACGACGCGGTGTTGGATGGGTCTGTCGGAGGGAAATCGGGTGCTATCTCGTTCAAACTTCAACGTACATCATCGAACGGTCAGCTGATCGCCCCAGCGCTCGAACGGTCAGCCGATCGGTCCGGCGACCTCGAAGACGAAGAACAGGTAGTACAGCGAGATCCCGACCAGAACGAGGCCAGTACCGACGTTGATAAGCCGGCGGTTGCCGGTCAGCGTGCCGAGTACGCGGTCGCGCCAGGGTTCGGAGACCACGGCGAACGCCAGCAGCGGGCTCGCCATCCCGACGCCGAACGCGCCGAAGTTCGCGATACTGGAGAGCGGATCGGAGAAGAGGAACGCCCGAGCGAAGAACACCGAGATGAACCCCGGGTTACACGGCAACACGATCGCCCCGAAGAAGGCGCCGTAGGCGAACGCCGACAGCGACGGGAACCGCGTCTGAGGCGGTTCGACCGTGGGGAGGGCGGCCTGCGGGTGTAGATCCGCGACTAACACGACCCCCAGCACCGCGAGGACGGCGAACGCCGGCGGCGAGACGCGCTCCACGACGGCCGTCAGCGACGTTTCGAGGAGCGTCGTGAACAGGATGCCGACGACACCCATGAAGGCGATCACGCCCATCGACACCAACACGCCGAGGACGGCGATCGGTGGCGCGTCGTCGTCCTGGTTCGAGAGGAAGGCCAGGAATCCCGGATACAACGGGATCACACAGACGGCCGACAGCGGCGTCGCGACGCCGAGAGTGAACGACGTTACGATCTCGGTAGCGAGCCCCATCTCAACACTCGTCGGCGGCCGCCTCGATCTCCGTGGCGGACTGCTGGCTTCCGGAGAAGAACTCCGCGACGCCGTCATCACAGGCGACGATGATCGGGGTGCTCGGGGCGTTGGTCACCGCCGCTCCGAACGCGTCGATCAGCGACTGGGTCATCTCCGCCGGCGCGACGGCGAACCGCCAATCGAAGTCGTTCTCTTCCGCGTGGTTCCGCACCTTCTCGGCGTCCTCGTTGGGATCGGTGTTGAGACTGACGACGGTGACCGACTCGTCCACGCGGGACAGCGACTCCGACTGGCGCTCGCAGTTCGGGCACCACACGGCGAACGACTGGACGGCGACCGGTCCCTCGAGTTCGTCGATACGAAACGCCTCATCCGTCAGAACGTCGGTCAACTCTGTCGTCCGCCAGGCGGTCGCCGATGCCTCTCCCGTGGACCCATCGGAACCCTCGCCTGCTGCGTCGCCGTCGTCGGCGCCGTCGCTGCCGGTGTCGCCGCCGTCGTCGGTCCCCGATTCGCCATCACTTCCCAGACAGCCGGCGAGTGCTCCCACACCGGTGGCGGCCGCGGCCGCGATGACCCGCCGTCTGGGGAAGCGATCGGATCGACTGCGAGTGGGATGACGCGTGTCCATGCTCGATGAGGAGGCCCGTCGGCAGTTATAGGTTGTTCAACATTCGTTCGGTTTCGTTCGGATTCGGACGGATCCGTGAGGAGACGCGGATCGCGCGATCGGCGCGCGGATCGATATTCCGGGCCGTCACGTGAACAGAAAAAATACTCTCAACACTACCGCGTCCGGTCGTATCTACACTATGATGATAAGCTTCAGCAGCCCTGCCGAATAGGGGACGCGTGTCTTGCACGGTTGTGTGCTCAGTGGGGAGGTGGGAGGTCCACCACAGGTTGAATCGTTTCGTTAGCCGGACGTCGCAACCCTTCTTACCGAAAGCCCCTATGAGTATGTGTGCAGTTGCATTGGCACCGTCGTACGCTTCAGCCAAGTCCGAATCCGGCGCTTTCGACCGCCTTCACCGCTGCTAAACAGGAGGATAGCTGTTTGGTGTCGGTGTTCGTGCTGGACGATGCGATCTTGTCACGGGCCGACGGGTTGGGAGTCGCGTTCATGCTCGGTTCGCTCCGCGAGCTTCGAGACTGGTACCGAGGCCATGGCGGTGATCTCGTGATACAGCACGGAGACCCGACCGACGTCGTGGGGCGTATCGCGAGGAGTATCGGAGTCGAACGAGTCGTGTGGAACGAAGACCACTCGCAACTGGCTCGTGGGCGTGACCGTGCGGTTCAGCGCGCTCTCACTCGCACCGGAGTCGCCTACACGTCCGTTCCGAACGAACCGCCGACCGAAGTGAAATCATCTACGACGCTGCCCTCGAACCCAGAGGCGTATCTGGCTAACCCGCACGATCTGGGTATTGAGACCGGAGCGGTGCCACAGCTCTCAGACCTTGGTGAAGACGAATACGACTCAGCGCCACTCACTGCCGGTACCGAATCTGCTCGAAAGCGATTACGAGCGCTGTCGAACGGAACGACGTATCGTCGGTGTGACGACACCGGATAGTACGTCACTCAGCATGATACGACACTCGACCGGGTCCGAATGAGTTCGCACCGGTCGTGTAATGACCGATGAGCGGGTTCTATCAGCCGCACTGATATTCAACATCGTCAAGCCACTTCCCGACCAATATCCGGAGACGGTGCTTCTCCGTTCGCTCATTTAAATACGGTAACACATATTCGTGCTGACTTCACGCTCTGTATCGGTCCGGTGTTATTGGCAGACTTCGAGTCGTTGATTCGGGCGTTGCTGTATACACAGTGCGCCTCGGTCTCTGGGTGTAATAGTCCGAACGAGCCGGCCGATGAGTGGATGACTCGTGAATGTGTCTGTAGAAGTCTATTTTCCGGGTGAAGCCAAACAGTCGCCAATCAGCACGGAGCCAATCGTTCGGGATGATAAGCGCTGCCGGTTCGGCGAGGCCGACTCGTATCGTGCTCGATGGGTAACTGAGAGCTCGGTGAGGTAGACTCCTTCTCTACGTGCGTTCAGGTGGTACGCTGACTGTTGTGGGAACAGGGTTCGGAACGCGTATCTGAGTCGGTGATCATTCGAGGTCATGGGCAGTGAAAAAGAAAAAATGCTGAACGGGGAGCTGTACGACGCAGACGTTCCCGAACTGTTGGCCGAGCGGGAACGTGCTCGCAAACTCGCAAGACGCTATAATCGGACGACATCGGACGACGCTGAGACGCAACGGAACCTGTTAGAGGAACTGTTCGGCTCACTTGGTGACGAATGCTACGTCGAGCCGCCGTTTCGCTGTGACTACGGATACAACATCCACGTTGGTGAGAACTTCTACGCGAATTTCGACTGCGTGATGTTAGACGAATGCCGGGTGGAGGTCGGGCGGAATTGTATGCTTGGCCCGAGTGTGCATATCTACACCGCAACCCACCCGCTCGACGCGGACGAACGGATCAGCGGTCAGGAATATGCCAATCCCGTCACGGTCGGTGAGAACGTCTGGATCGGTGGCCAGGCAGTTCTCAACCCCGGCGTAACGGTTGGAGACAACGCAGTCGTTGCCTCTGGCGCAATCGTAACAGAAGACGTACCCGAGAATGTGGTCGTACAGGGTAATCCTGCAACGGTAGTGAAAGATCTTGAGGCAGACGATTAATTTTCGCCGTCCGTAACCCGTACCGAACAGAATCGGGTCGGCGTGCCGCTAGTTCAGGATGTACCCACACCACCGACACGCGCTGTATAACGCGAGACCCAACGAGACGGTATTGGAGCACTCCCTCCGCTGAGATCGTCTGAATAGGTGATATCCGGAGAGCGGACGGCTCGATTACGTCGAGCTTTCGTACGCGATTTTGCCGTCGACGACCGTGATATGGATGTCGATATCCGCGATCGACTCCGGCTCCGCGAATGGGTTCGCATCAAGCACGACCGCGTCGCCGAGTTTCCCTGATTCGAGTGTTCCTTTCTCGTCTTCGGTGAACTCGGCGTACGCCGCGTCCCGCGTGTATGCGGCGATCGCCTCGTCGACGGAGAGACGTTGCGTGTCGTGTGGTGCGTTGACCGAGTGGTGGATGCCGTGGAGCGGACCGATCGGCATCGTGTCGCTGCCGAACGCGAGCGGCACATCCGCGTCGCGGACGCTCCGGAAACGGTTGTTCCCGCCACGGGCCTCGCTCCCGAGGACGGTCCCGTAGATCCCGTCTTCGCCGGCCCACTGGAGGAAGTTCGGTTGCATACTCGCGACGATCCCGAGGTCAGCCATCCGAGCTATCGCGGCGTCGGTCGCCAGTTCCAGGTGTTCGATCCGGAGTCTCGGGTCCGGTACGCGGTAGTCGTCGAGCACCGCCTCGTAGCAATCGAGCACAGTGTCGACCGCCACGTCCCCCAGCGCGTGGGTGGCGATCTGCTGATCGGCTCGGGCGGCGGTCCGGAACAGCTCGCGGAGCTCGGACTCGGTCGTCACCATCGTCCCATCGTTGTCGGGGTCGTCGACGTAGGTGCCGGAGATCTTGTCGGTTCGTGCGCCGAGTGACCCATCGGAGAACGTCTTGAGCCCGCCGATCCGGAGCCAGTCATCGCCGAACCCGGAGGCGATCTCGAGGTTCGACAGCGACTCCGCCTTCCCGGAGTGCACATAAAAGGTCACGCGGAGTCCCAGCTCGTCGTCTCGCCACGCGCCGAAGAACGCTGCGTGGATCGGGCTGCCGAACTCCTGTGGCGCGGTGAGCCCCGACATGTTCTGAACCGACGTGACGTCGAGTTCGTGTGCCCGCTCGGTCGCCGCCGCCAGTGCGCGGCGGGCCTTGTCGCCGCGCGGGTACGTCGCTTGTTTCACGCGGCCGGCGGCGTCTTCCACGAGCACCCCGGTCGGGGTGCCGTCGTCGTTACGGTTCACGTCACGCTCCACACCATCGAGGTCGACTCGGTCGAGCGCGAGACTGTTGACAGCCGCGGCGTGGCCGTCGACGCGCATCGCCGCGACGGGGTGATCTTCGCTCACCGCGTCGAGATCGGTTCGGGTGAGGTGTCCGTCCTCGTCTGGCCACGTCGTTTCGTCGAAGTTGTAGCCGAGCACCCAATCTCCTGGCTCGGTTGTAGCCGCGTTCTCTCCGAGCATTGAGAGCGCTTCGGCGCGGTCGTCTGTGTCGGCAAGATCGGTCTCCAACTGATCGATCCCGACAGACAGGAGGTGCGTGTGGGCGTCGTTGAACCCCGGAAGAACGACCCGACCGTCCAGATCGACGGTCTGCGGATCTGTCGCGGCCGCCTCAACGGGTTCAGTGTCACCGGCGGCGGCGTGATCGGCTGTGCGGCCGCCAGCGAGCTCGCGCCGGACCATCGCGTACTCCTGCTCGAACGCGACCAGATCGCGAGCGGAGCGACGGCACGGGCAGCGGGTGAGGTGACGATGGAGCCCTCCTACACGGACTACCCGGAGATCGCCGATTACGCGACCGACTTCTTCAGAAGGTACGACGGAACGGGCTCGTTCGAGTACACCCAGACGCCGAGCGCGGAACTCGTTACCCCTGACCGTGAGGACGAGGCACGTGCGCGCGTGGACCGTCTTCGAAAGGACGGAGTTGAGGTTGCGTTTTTGGAGCCGTCGGAGGTCGAGGATCGGTGGCCGCAGATCGACCCATCATCGTTCGCCGGTGCGGTTCGGTTCACAGACACAGGTCACCTCGATCCGTACACACTCACGACGACGCTACAGTCCGACGCCGAGGCGCACGGTGCTCGCTTCGAGACCGGGGTGACCGTAACGGAGATCCTCGAAGACGGCGAACGAGTCACTGGCGTCGACACCGAAGACGGGGCGATACGCAGCGACAACGTCCTCGTGGCCACCGGCTGGCGCGTCAACGAGTTACTGACTCCCATTCTGGAAGTTCCGATTCGACCGTACCGGACGCAGTGTCTGGTCTTGCGTCCGGACTCGTCGTTGTCCGACGCCTTCCCGATGGGGTGGATTCCCGGCGAGCACGTCTACTTCCGTCGCGAGGGGAACGGGGATCTCCTCGTCGGCGGCTGGTCGTTCGCCGAGGACGATCCCACGGCAGCGAGCGAACGTGCCGACGAAGCGTTCCAGGACCACGTCGCCGGCCTCGTTCCGCGGTTCCTCCGGGCAGATGGTCGCCTCCGTGTGGTCGACGGCTGGGCGGGAATCGACGGGGCAACGCCCGACACGCGTCCGATAATCGACTCGCCGGCGGACGCTCCCGACGGCCTCGTCATCGCCGCCGGATTCCACGGACGCGGTGTGATGTCCGCACCCGTCGCCGGGCGGCTCGTCCGGTGTCTCATGACCGGCGAGGATCCGCCAGTCCCGACCAGGCCGTTCTCACTGTCTCGGTTCGATTCTCGAAGCCCAGACTTCGAGTTCCTGAGTATCAGTGCCGGTGGGGACTGACGAACCACCGATCAGCAGTTTTCGCCGTCGTCGTACGAAGGGGCGTTGTTCGGACTTCGGGGGGATGCTCCTCCAGGACGCATACGGCGCGTGTTCGTCTCAAGCGACGTACTGAGGGACGGCGATCGCTATCGCCTCGTCGGGTTTTAATACAGTCATCTGACAAAGTGCCTCGCATGTCCGAGCCATCTACTATCGACCCTGAAACTGCCGACTGGTTAACCCTCGACGAAGACGAAGAGATCGTTTGGTCCGGAAAACCACACGAGAGCAGCTTGATCCCGGCGCTTGTCGTCGGAATCCCTCTCGCTCTCGTCCTCATCGGGTTATTCGTCATCGCCGGGACCTATCTCCAGCGCGAGAATACGCAGTACGTCGTGACGACCGATGGACTGTACAAGAAGACGGGGATCCTCTCACGTGACGTCCAGCGCATCGATTTCGGAAAGGTCCAAAACACGTCCTACAGCCAGGGATTCTTCGGCTCGCAGTTCGGCTACGGGAACGTCGATATCTCGACCGCTGGCGGCTCCGGTATCGAGATGCAGTTCCGGTCGGTCCCCGAACCGCGCGAGGTTCAAGAGCGCATCAACAAACGCGTGAAGGGCAGCCGTGGTGAACCGACGACGGAATCAGGTGAAACCACGCGCGACGTACTTGACGAGATCCTCGTCGAACTCAGAGCGATCCGCTCTACCGTCGAAGCACAACGGGAGACGACGGGAAACACATCGGCCACGACGTCCAACACCGGTAATGCGGCGGACGAACGACCGACTGGTGAAGGGAGCACCGGCCACAGTGAGTTCGCGAGTAGCAACCCGAGAGCCGAGAACGCTACCGCCGACGAAGAGTCGGCTGATGAACGGTAGCCAGCCATGACGGATTCGATAGATCCGGCGATCCCGCTCGACACCACCGAATCGGTCGAATGGTCCGGCCGCCCGCGGGTCACTACCGTCCTTCCAGCAGTCGTGGTCGGCGTTCTCCTCATCGTCTCCGGAATCGTGGTCAGCGTTGCCAGAGGGACCCCGCTCTTCCTCGCGGTCGTTCCACTCGGAGCGGCGATCCCGCTTTGGAACTATTTCGCTCTCCAAGGCGTGCAGTACGTGATAACGGAGGAAGCACTCTACGTGAAACGCGGCGTGTTGACCCGGTCTGTGACACAGGCGAACCTCGAAACCGTCCAGAACAGCTCCTTCGAGCAGGACATCACGGGGTCGATTTTCGGATACGGCTCAGTGACGTTCGAAATCGCCGGTGGGGACGACCTCTCGTTCCGGGCGATCGAAGACCCTCGTGCCATCCGGGCACTCGTCGATCGAACGGCAGCGAACGACGACGGTCTCGGTGGAGACGGTCGACGGGAATCCGGCATCCCCGGAGATCTGACGCAGTGGCGGCAAATTCGTGACGAGATACGAGCGCTTCGCAGCTCTCTCGAAGAGTAGTCGTTCGGGAAAGGCCAGAGAGTAGACGGTATCCCTGTGACGTGCCCGACTCGACGGGCGCCGAGTGAGCGTGGCGAGGAGACGAGCGAGGACGGACGGTCGAATGACCCCTTCCGGCAACTCACGACACCGAGAGCGTCTTTCCGCGGTAACTGCGCAGCGAGACCGACACTCAGCATATACGTCTGCGAGCCTGAATGGTGGTAGATGCGGTGGGATCCGCGACCCGCGCTTCGGCGACTCTCCAGACTGGTGACCCCGATGACGCTCACACAAACACAGATACGCGAGTACGACCGCCGCGCGATGGATAGTGCGGAGACTGCCACGGCGACGTTCGGGATCGGCTGTTTCTGGGGGCCCGACGCCCAGTTCGGTGCGATGGACGGCGTCGTTCGCACTCGCGTCGGCTACGCCGGCGGAACAAAACTCGATCCGACGTATCGCTCGTTAGGCGACCACACGGAAGTGGTGCAAGTCGAGTTCGATCCCGACGCGGTAGCGTATCGAGACCTTCTGAATCGGGTGTTCACGTCGCACAACCCGCAGCACCAGACGAAGAAAACACAGTATCAGAGTATCGTGTTAGCCGAGACGGAAGACCAACGAGCGGTCCTCGATGAGTTCCTCGCTACGCGAGGGCTCACCGCCGACGGAATCGGCACACGCATCGAACAGCTCTCGCGCTTCTATCCCGCTGAGGACTACCATCAGAAGTACAAGCTCCGGTCCGTCTCCTCGTTCACGGACGCGTTCGAGGCGGCGGGATACGGCGACGACGAGTTGCGTGAATCGCCGCTCGCTGCCACGCTGAACGGGTACGCCGCCGGACACGATGTTGCCATTGCCGAGGAACTACCGATATCCGACCGCGGGACGGCCTAGACCTCGCGAATTTGTTACCGACGGCCAGCGCCGTCGACGGAGAGTCGGTCGAACAGCGGACGCGGGTCGCCGACAGTGACGGTTCCGACACGGTCACGCCCGACGTGAAACGGCAAGCGGCGCGGGAAGCCACGCCGTATCGGCGGATCCGTAGGCTTTCACCTGTCACGCAGTAACGGACCAGTGTGTCTAACGAACGGTCCCATCAGTCCGGTTCCGGTCTCGACGTCCTCATCTCCGGCGGATCGATGGGGGGGCTCTTCACGGGTATTGCGCTCGCACGGTCGGGCCACCGTCCGACGATCTACGAGCGGTCGGCAGGTGCGCTCAAAAGCCGCGGCGGCGGGATCGTCGCCCAACGGAACATCCGACGGTTTCTCGGCGATCACGACCTCGTCGACCCGGAAGCGATCACGACGCGGTCTCACGAGCGCCGGTTTCTCGATGAGAGCGGTGACGTCGAACGCGCCGTGTCCGAGACGATGGTGTTCACGTCGTGGGACGCGCTCTATCGACAGCTCCGCGACGCCTTCCCCGACGAGCGATACCGGACCGGGACAGCGGTCACAGCCGTGACGCCCGAGACGGCGACCGTAACGATCGATGACGGGACGGAACGGACTGCCGACGTAGTCGTCTCCGCGGAGGGCGGCCAGTCGACGACGCGCGCTCACCTGCATCCCAACGTGGAACCGGAGTTCGCATCCTACGTCGCGTGGCGTGGCGTCGTCGACGAAGCGGCCCTTCCGGCCGGGTGTGTCGAGGCCTTCGACGGGACCTTCACGTTCTACCAAGGGACCGATCAGCTCATCCTCGCGTATTTCATCCCGGGCCCGGACGGCGAGACAGAACGAGGATCGCGTCGACTCAACTGGGTGTGGTACGACACGCTAGACGGGCGGGACCGGCGTGCGATATTCACGGATACGAGCGATACCGAACGACGGTTCTCCGTCTCACCGGGTCGGTTGCGCGAACCGGTGGGTCGCCGACAGCGAGAGCGCGCAGCGACGCTTCCGCCCGTGTTCGAGACGCTCGTGGGCGAGACGCCGGACCTCTTCGTACAGGCGATCTACGACCTGACGGTGCCGGCGATGGTCGCGGGTCGGGCGTGTCTGCTCGGTGACGCCGCGTTCGTTGCCCGGCCGCACACGGCCGCCGGGACGGCGAAGGCGGCTGGCGATGCGACCGCGCTCGCCGACGCCCTTGCGAGCCACGGGTCGGTCGACGACGCGCTCGAAGCATGGGGTCGAACACGCACCGAGTACGGCACCACACTCGTTGCCCGCGGGAAACAGATGGGTGACGTGCGGCTGAACCTGGACTGATCGGTGGCTCGGAGTGACCGCCCGAACGAGCGCCGCGCGTCACCGGTCGTCGAGCGGACCGGAACGGGTAGAAGCCGACGCACTTACTCACGGGCCAGACGGGCCTCCGTATTCCGACCACCGACCCTATCCGCTTCGACTGGTTTCAACGGCGTCCAAAGTCGAACGCTACCGGTCTCTGAACTCCACCGTGTAGCCGTTCTCTCGAAGCGCTTCTACGAGGTCGTCTCCCCGCTCGATCTTGAATTCGTGGAACGAATTGTCGGGACTGTCTGCCGAATACAGCTCCGAGTCGATATTCTCCGGTATCTCGTTCTGATGGGTATTCTCTTGGACGACGACGGGTTGGCTGGGAACGCGCCCGGAACTGCTATCCTCTGTCATTTGAACACCTGTTGTTACAGCGAGACGGCTATTTGAATTCCGATTCCGGTTTCCGTCGAGACGGCTGTCTGACGCGATCACATCCGCCGAAATGGAACCGATGAATCGCGGGTCTGTCAGGCCCTCGGACCCCGGCGCTGTTGCAGTTCTCCGCTGGGGGCCGCCTTGCAAAGCGATGCTGAATACAGCGCGCATGCCGGTCACGTGGCCCGGTCTGTATCAGCGTCACACACAGAGCAGGCGAATCCGCATCTCGGCGACCGGGCAGCGACCGCCGGCGTCACCCGTGAAACCGGTACAGCGACGTGACGTACGGCAGCCGGTTGAGCATCCAGATCGCGACCGGGAGCCCCACGACCGTGACCGCGAGGAACGACGCCGCGTTCGCCCACAGCAGGCTCAGCCACCAGCCGACGAGGATGAAGTAGATCGCTCGGACGGCGAGCGAGCGTTGCCCCCGCGCCGACTCGGGCGCCGAAAGCGACCGCGGCTCCGCGAGCGTGAGCACCGTCGGCACGAGGTTGATCAGCTTGATGCCGACCGGGAGCAGGACGACCGTGACGTTGAGCAGCCACGCGGTGTTGACGACGATCGGTGTCGCCCACCAGCCGACGAACACGAACCACAGCGCGCGAACGAGGAGGGATCGTTGTGCCATTGCTCGGAATAGACCCCCACGTAGTAAATCCGTGTCGTCGATCCCGGCGGTCCCTGAAAAGCGGATCTTCCGTTCTACGACGCGGACGTACACGAGACGACGACCGAAGCGGAACGAGCAGAGCTGTACTAGGCGTCGGGTGACTACCGACGGAACCTGCGGACTGGGACAAAACCAAGCGGGTGACTGTCTCCGAGGACGGCGCGTTTCGCGGCGGCAAAACACGCTCGTTCGCGCCGGTTGCCGGGAGGAGAGGTGCCGGATGCGACGGATGGGTCGTGACTCAGTGCGCAACTCCGTCAATACGCGAACAGAGCCCGGACATCACCCCGTACTCTGATACGTTCAAGCGTCGTCGTCGATTTCCGTTGCCGTCCGACGATACGTCTCGTCAAGCGAGGGACCGCCGAGCGTCGTGTACAGTTCGATGAGGTCGGCGACGTCACTCAGGCAGTAATCTTCGAGGAGTCGGGTGAGCTCTCGGTGGACGCTGGTCCCCTCGATGCCGGCGGCGACGTTGTCGACGTATCGCTCGCCGAGCACCTGCCCGACGTGTTTGCCTTGGACGCCGCTCCCGTCTATCTCTGAGAGGTACGTGTCCGGGAACTCGTAGTCGTCGTACCAGACGCTATCGTTGTCTACGCCGCCGAGGTCGTATGCTTTCCAGTCGGGGAGGATCTGCTGATCGTCCCAGAGTTCGTCGGCGTATTCGTCGGCCGCGGCGAGGGCGACGTCGACGTGGTTTTCGAACAGTGCCTCGGTCCGGTGGAAGAACCCGTGACCTGTCGCGGCGTCTATCTCTCGAGCCCAGTTGAGGAGGTGTTTCCCGTCGAACCAAGCACCGTTGTAGGTGAGGAGGCGGTCGACGTCCCGTTCGTCACACCACTCGAACATTCGCTGGTAGAGGTCGGTCGTGTGAGTGGCTTCCCAGTCCCCACGACGGAACGGTACCGCGGTTTCCGGCGTCGTCTCGAGACCGTCCGCGTACGCGAGACCGACGGCAACCAACTCGTAGTATTCCGTGTCGTTCGAGTTCTCGGGTGGTTCCTCGAAGGGGCTCGCGGTTTCGATGTCGAGGACGAGTGTCCCCATATTACGAGAGTGCTCCCCGGATACTCAACTCGAGTTCGCCAGTCGGTGTCGCCATAGACACGTCTCACGAGCGGTCATGATAAACATTATCTTAATATTGGGAAACTCCGAGCCGGCCGGAGTTCAAATTCATCGACGACAGTAGGATGACTGACTGATTAGTAGGACAAAATTTCCCATTTTTGACTCTGTTGAAATCTTCAGATGCTGACAGGAACTGACTGCCGGATACAGAGGATAAGTTCAGCATCGGGAGCGCGTTCAATCCAGGCTGGGCGAGTGCAGTAGCCGACTTGTCGCACCCATCGTAGTGTTGACCGTCGTAATTGAGCTACTTTTCAGGATTCGTGCCGATCAGACAGCGCAGCACCGGGGTGGATGAGCGATACTAATCAGCCCTTCAAATACTTCCGGCGGCGGGTTATAATTTGGTGACATATTGACCCCGGGTCAAGAAGCACGCACCCATCGTAGTCGAGCGCCCCCCTGACCTCGAAGCCACCGCGGTCATCATCAACGTGAGAGCCAGCAGCAACACCGAAGAAACGGCCGATGTCGCCCCGACGTCAACACCCGCCTCCAACAGTCCAGCACGCAATCAGAGTTGGCCAGCGGCCAGACACACGGTCCGCGTCTGCAAGTCACGCGGCTCTGGCAGTGAACTACCCCCTTCCAAGAGAAGCGCAAACTCTCGGGCCGTGAGCACATCCTCGCGGGTGTGCCGCGTGGTCAACGATTGTCGATGCTGCTGTGCCCATTCATTCGATCGATGATAGTTAATCGTCATCCACCACAAGAACGCTGTTCCCCCGAACCGAACGGCGACGTATCGGTAACAAGTCAACTCTGTGCCCGCTGAACTTAGAGGAAGTTAGTTTGCCGCCGCCAGCGACGGCGTAGGGACGGACGCCCGAACCGCAACCCATCGGTAAACGACGATGAGCGCAAGATAGACGAGAAGCAACGCGATATAATTCGGCCAGATCCCTTGCCCTGGATCGACCATGAGCGGCCAGAAATTACCGACCCCGTGGAGGAAGACAACGAGATAGAGGTTCTGCGTGAGCGCGTAGATCGTGCCAAAGATCGTCCCCGACAGAGCGAGCAGCACCAGCGTCCCAGCGAGCTGCGAAACGGGCGTTCCGTTGACCAGAAGCTCAACCGGGATATGGAGCGCTGAGAAGATCACACCGGTCACCACGATACTGATCGCCGTGCGAACCCGGAGAGAGCTGAACTCGAAGAGCGAAATCAGTTTGTTCTGTAGGTAGCCACGGAACGCCAGCTCCTCGACCGGTCCGGTGAACGCGTAGGTGGTGAACGCCCCAGCAGCGATAACGGTCGTCGAGAAGTTGAACGGGTCCGACTGATAGAACGCGTACACCCCGAACGATATCTCGTTGCCCGCAAGAAGGCCCATCCCGACAACGACTGCGTTAATGACAACGATGACACCGACGACCGCGATCGCCGCAGGCCGAAGGAGTCGTCGTGACAGCCCGATCTCGTTGAGCGTAACGCCATCATAGCGGTACACCGCTGCGACGATGCCGAACTGGACGAGACCGGACGGGATAGTCCAGAGCGATTCAACGAGGACCGAGGCGTCATCTCCGAACAGCCAGGTGAACGTGGTCGTCGAAATCATCACCCAGATAGTGAACGCAAGCACCAGTCCGACTGCGGGCCAGATACCGCATTGAAAGGTGGGCGACCACTGGGCCACTGAGCTTGACGTATTCGACTGATTACTCGTCATACTCACAGGTTGGCGACAACGAGCAATATCTGGGAGCCGAGCAGGACGCCGAGTGTGCCCAGCACGGCGACGACGTAGTATGGGCGGATGGCACCGAACTCGGCGGTGTCGTGCAACAGCGCGTCAAGCGCGCACGCGAGAACTGCCGTCGCGGCCACGAGCACTGGGAACAAGGTCAGGATGAGTGGAGTGGAGGCAAACTCCGGCCCGTAGTACGGTCCCATCCCGAGCGTCCAGTGAATCCGCAGCTGCTCCGCGAGCATCCCGTAGGCGATGACGCTTCCGACCGCACTCAACAGGACCATCGCGAGACTACCAGCGGACAGCACGCGACTCGGAGCGTCCTTGCCGGCGAAGCGGGTCACGAACGATACCATCCGTGCGTCGTCGATGTTCGGTGGTACTTCCATTGTCACACCCCATGCTTCAAGGGGAAGTCAAAAAGGCGTGCGAGCAGTCCTTCACTCCCTGAAGCGTTCGCCACCTCTTTACTCCCCGTGGTCGCAAATGGTGTCAATGAGTGAGGATGACCCCGAAATCGAGACTGTTGCCGGTCTCCTCGAAGATCAGACGGTTCGAGAGATCCTCACCGAAACGAGCCGGGAACCCATGTCTGCAACCGCACTGAAAGAGCGCTGTGAGGCGTCGGGACCGACGATTTACCGCCGCCTCGAAGGGCTTCAGGAAGCCGATTTCGTCGTTGAACAGACCCGTCCGGATCCAGACGGTGGCCACCACCGACAGGTGTATGAACCGAACTTGGACCGCATCACGATCGGTCTCGAAGAGGGGTCGCTCTCGATGCAGATCACTCGGCGAGAACGGATGGCCGACCGGTTCACGCGGCTCGTAGAGGAGATGTAACAGTGTTCGAAGCAATGCCCAGGGGCCTGGCAAAACTCGTCCTACAAGTCGGTAGCGAACTATCGGGAACCATTCAGACGGGGCTGTTGGCGTACGAACTGTTGGGGGCAGCGCTCGGAGTGTTCATCGCCTATCTCGCCTATCGAGGGTATCGCCGCAACCGAAGTCGGCCCATGCTGTTCGTTTCGCTTGGCTTCGCCCTCGCGCTTGGTGTTCCCCTCGCGATCACACTGGTGTATCTGGCACTCCCCGTCACAGGTGGTCGGGTGGTCGTGTCGGTCGTCAACCAGACGTTCGAAGTTGTTGGTCTCTCGTGCATCGTCTATGGCCTCCGTTCATAGCAGTGATTCTCCAGCGAATCCGCGACCGTCGCTACAGTAGGTCCTCGGGCGAGAGACCCGATAGCTACAGCCGTAGTGAAATCGTCCCGCTTCAACGAGTGAAGTCCTGCTGGACGTGTTTTTTATACCCCGTTCCACCCTCCGGGTGATGACGCAGAGTTCAACGACACACCGTCGCCGGCGTGTCGCATCGCTAATCGACTCACACCCGACTGGGGCGTTTTTCCTCCTGGCAGTCGCCATCTCGTGGGGGGCCTGGATTCCGCTGTTTCTGGTGATCCCCTCCGCGACGAGTGTCGTCATGATGCCGGGGGCGTTCGGCCCCGCCATCGCGGCGGTGGTCGTACTGTGGGTCCAGGGGAAGTCAGTTCGGGAGTGGCTGACCGACGGCCTGGACTGGCACATCGAAAAACGCTGGTACGATATTACCCTTGGACTCGCGCTCGTACTCGCGCTCGTACTCGGAGTCGGGCTCGCGATCAGTACGGGGCAATTTACCACAGATCGCCTGCCGCAAGTAGCAGCGATGTATCCGGTCACGGTGCTAATTACATCGTTGCTCGGCGGTGGTCAGGAGGAGTTCGGGTGGCGTGGATTTGCGGTCCCGGCGCTTCAGGATCGCTTCGACGCGCTAACCACGAGCGTTATCGTCGGCCTTGTCTGGGCGGTATGGCACCTGCCCGCGTTCGCGTTCGAGATCCCGGGCTACACCTCTTCGTTCGCACTGTACACACTGCTCGTCGTCGGGATTTCGATCATCCTCACCTGGCTGTACAACAGCACAGACGGGAGTGTCCTGTTGGCGATGCTCTTCCACGGCGGGGTCAACGCGGCCCCAGGTATTGGTACGGCATTCGTTGGGGATCTCTCACTGATTGACGTCTCACCGTACCTGGTTCTGGTCCCCGCTGTCTGGGTCGTCGCCCTCCTGCTGCTGTTTCGATACGGGCGAAACACGCTCTCGGCTGGCTCCAGTATGACAAACGCTATCGGGGACGCCCAGACCGAGACTACCGAAGTGTCGTAATTAGACTGCGAACCTGAAACTCCCACCGCTCGGGATTCCTCCGTGTTTACGCGGAGGAGGATGTCAACCCGGAGCAGAGCGGATTCGGGGAGTGGTTCGATCCCTTCGTCTTCGAGCGGGGAGAGAAGCCTGGCGTTCCGCCGCCTGACCCGCCACTCGGGAGCATACCAGGAGACCCGATCAACAGCGACCGTCTCCGGTGGTTCGGTGACGAGTGTCACGTTCGCGTCCGCCGGTTCTGGTACTGTTTCGGGAGCGCACCTCGGCTCCACGAAGAGCGCTCGGCGCTGTCGCGGTGAGAAGAGGGGGAGGTGGTCGGTACTCCTCCGGTCTCTACCGCTCACCTCGCTGCAAGATACGCGCCCCCCAACCCGCGAGGAAACTCATACTCCCCGCGGAGCTACGGATCGGCCAGCCTTACTGACGGTTTGCGATGGTATCCTTTTGATAATATCCCCTCAAGTATTACAGTAGGTCGTATACTCTGCATCGAACTCTCGTGGCGGTGGTTGCTGGAACTGCGAATCCACGTCCTTCGAGGTATAGGGGTTTTCCAACACGGTCAATAACCCCTTGAATTTGGATAGATCCCCGGTTTCGAGATACTCATCCAGCGCCTCTTCAACCAGGTAGTTGCGGGGGACATACCGCGGATTGGCTTCCTGCATCAACTTCTCATCTAGGCCGACAGCAGCCAACTTATTCCTGAGCCGCTCGAATTCTGCAGTTGCAAACACTGGGTCATCAAACGTACCGGGCGTCTCTAACTCGAGGAACGTATTGGTGTAGTCCGCGTTCGATTTGCGAAGCCACTCCAAGAATTCATCGACCAGTTCCTCCTCGCCATCTGAGTTGATCCCCAGTTTCTTCCGCATCATCGCGTCGTATTGCGCATCGAATCGATCCTCAAATTCGTCTAGCTTGACTTCGAGTTCATCGTACGCGAGCGCTGATTCTGTACACCGCGGTTGGAGTGCCTCTGCGAACCGTTCGAGATTCCACCGCAAGATGGGTCGCTGGTTTCCGAATGCGTATCGCCCGTGCTTATCGATCGAGCTGAAGACCGTCTCCTCATCATAGTAATTTATGAAGGCACAGGGTCCGTAATCAAATGTCTCTCCGTCGATACTCATGTTGTCCGTATTCATGACGCCGTGGATGAATCCGACACGCAACCAGTCGACAACCATCTCGATCGATGACTGCATGACTGCATCGAAGAACTCGAGGTATGTGCGATCCGCTTCATTTAGCCGCGGGTAGTGCCTGTCAATAACGTAGTCAGTGAATCGCCGTAGTTCGTCGGATCCTTGACCTGCGACGTACTGGAAGGTCCCGTACCGAATGTGGCTGTTCATCACTCGGACAAGGACGGCTCCGGGCTCTGTCCGTCGTCGTTCGACTGCTTCGTCAGTTTCGACGACTGCCAGGCTTCTCGATGTTTTGATATTTAAATTCCGCATCGCATACGAATACAGATACTCTCTGAGCATCGAGCTGATCGTTGCGTTGCCATCGCCTCTTCCGGAGTACGGCGTTCGACCGGCCCCCTTCAGTTGAATATCGTATCTATTACCATCGTGTACATGCTCGCCGAGTATCATCGCTCTCCCATCGCCCAAGATGGTAAAACTCCCATACTGGTGGCCCGCATACGCTTGGGCGATAGGTTCTTCCAAGCAGTCTTGGCCCGCTAGAATCTTAGCATTGAGCTTCGCCGTATCCAATCCGAGATCAGCACATAGCTCGTCATTGAGAAGCAACACGTTGGGATCAGCGATACTTTTTGGCGTTACCCTCGAATAGAGGTTTGAGTCTAAATCTTTGTAAGTGGTGTCAAATGAAAAGGACATTTAGTTTCATATCGTGTTATCTTGCTTGCTTTAATAATCTTGTCCTTAGAAATGTTAAGAACCGATCGATCAGAGAGGTTCAAATTGGCGTGTGTCGCATACACGCTCTGTATCTCGCATGGCGTTCCTCACAGAAGCGGGAGAGGAGTAGTCCGGCTTCGGTCCGTAAGTTCGCGATACCGACCGCAGCGGAACAGCATCTATCACTTCCTACGGATTTCAACAGAGCCGAAGACGGTTGTTGATGCTTCCGTCGGCGGTGAGAGCGCCGCCGCGGTCCCGTCCTGTTTAGCCCGCGCTCCGTTCTGAGACCGCTCCCTTCCCGCGCGACCGGTCCGGACGCATCGGGTCCGGGACGTGTCCGGCGTTCAAGTGCGTAGAGCGTAACACCCAGCCGTGACTGACGACGCGTTCGATCCCGACGATGTCGGCCTCCCGACCGTCTCGTGTACCCGCTGTGACCGCGAGTGGAAGCTCGACCACGAACTCGACGACCTACACGCCGGCAACCGCGCGGTCGAGCAGTTCGCGCTCGATCACGAACGACACACCGGCCACTTCCCGGACGACGTGACCCCGTGGGTCGTTCGGTGCCAGCGCTGTCCGGACGGCGACCAGTTCCTGTCGGAACGCCCCGCGCGGCGCTGGGCGACCACCCACGCGCGCCACACGCGCCACGTCGTGCGACTCGACGGACCGGACGGGACGGACGAGGTCGTCTCCCCGGAGACGGAGTGAGTCCGACCGGTGAGCCGTCAGCCCGGGCCGAGCGCGGCGATGTCCGCTCCGACCGCGGCCCGGGCGTCGGCCGGGTTCGGCTCGTGGTCGGCGAGGTGGGTCCACTCGCACGCCGACAGCGCGGACAGGTGATCCACGATCGCCGGACGGTACGGCGCCGCGGCGGCGACCCCGTCGCCGTCCCGCCAGACGTCGTCGATCACCGTCATCGAGTCGATGCGCACCTCGACCGCGACCGGGTCGCACCGGGAGACGAGCGCTTCGAGCCCGAGGTGGAGCGCCGCGTACTCCGCGGTGTTGTTCTCCGCCCGCGACCCGACCGGCCGCCCGAGCGCGGCGAACGGCTCGCCGCCGGCTCGGAGCACGGCGCCCGCGCCGGCCGGTCCGGGGTTCCCGCGCGAACTCCCGTCGACGTAGAGCACGACGCCGGCGTCGTCGGCGCGCTCGCACCCCTCCCTCGCGGGCGGCGGGTCGCCGGCGAGCACCTCGTCGACGGCCGTCCGGACCTCGTCGTCGGTCGTTCCGGGGTCGAACAGCCCTCCGAATCCGTCGACGGCCGCGTCGACCGCGTCGATCGCCGGCCCGATCTCGTAGTCGTACAGCGCGAGCACCGCGTCGACCCGGTCGGCGAGCGGCGACAGCGTCGCGGTCGGTAAGCGGTCCATCTACGGGTCGCCCCGCGCTCGCCGTCGCCGCCGGTTCGTCGCCGTACCCATTCCTACGCGTACGTCGGGCGGAGCGGGCAAAAGAGCGCGGGTCGGGACGGTCCGGCGTCGTCGCCCGGGGCGCGAGCGTCGCCGTCGCGGCGACCGAGCCGTCCGGACGGTCGCGCACTCACCCGTTCGAGAACAGTCGCGATCGCTCTGGAGTTGTAGCGTACCGTACACTATTGCAGTCTGTCTTGCGAGAGTCAGAGGCGGGCGTTCCTCCTCGATCCGTCCCGCACGCAAGCGTTCGCCGGCCACGTCGGGGGAGGCACCCGAGGACTTATGTCTTTTATCCGTAACTAATATCTGAGGTCTACGGCGCGGCGAGGAAACCATGACACGGAACAAGCCCGACACGGAGGCGACAGGGGTATCGAAACGGGAAACGCGGACGCTGGACCGGCGACGCGTCCTCCGCGGACTCGGCGTCGGCGCGGGCGTCGCCGCGCTCGGGCTCGGCGGCGTCGGCTCGGCCGCCGCCGACACGGCGTCGGTCAGTGGGGGCGGAAACGCGCTCCAAGCCGCCATCGACGCCGCCGACGCCGGCGACACGATCGTCGTGACGGACGAAGCGACGTACAATCCGGTGACGGTCGATCACAGTGTAACGCTCGAAGCGGACGGGGACCCGACGATCCAGGGCGACGGCGGTACTGGCGCCGCGGTCAGCATCGAAGCCGACGACGTGACGATCACGGGATTTACCGTCACGAACCCCGACGGACTCCTTGGAATCAAGGTCCAAAAGGACTACGACGGCGCGACGATCGAGAACAACACGGTCGAGGACGTCGGACCGACCGGGAGTCTCGGCGTGACGGGGATCATCGTCGGACAGGGCGACCACGACGATATCTCGATCGTCAACAACGCGATCCGAGACCTCGATCAGGAGACGACGGACGATTCGGGATTCCCGACCGTCAACGGCATCCTGTTCGACGCCGCCGACAGCGACCCGGGGACGCTCACGGAGACGACGGTTAACAACAACGTGATCGAGGATATCGAGAGCGACATCGCGCCGCTCGGCATCGTCGTCCAGCACGAGACGGACGGCGTCGCGATCAACAACAACGAGATCAGAGACCTCGTCGCCGCGGACGACACCGACTCGGACCCGAGCGACGGCGTCGACTTCGGGTTCACCTTCGCACAGGGGATCAATATCGCCTCGCCGGCCACGGCTGACACCGTAATCAACCACAACGTGATCGAGGACGTCACCAGCGCGGAGACGATCCTGCCGGAGGCCGTGAAGATCGACGGGGACGGGAGCGGCCTGACGTTCCGGGCCAATCGGTTCCTCGTCGCCGTCGGCCTCAACAACCGGAACGGGACCGATGGCGGGAGCAGAGACCCGTCGGACGATCCCGAGGTCGACGCGAAGAACAACTGGTGGGGCAGCGAGGACGGGCCCGAGGAGGCTGATTTCAATCAGGACGCGGACGACGACGATCGCAGCGACGTCGTCGGGAACGTCGCGTTCGAGCCGTTCCTCCGCAACCCGCCGGGCCCGAAGGGCGGCGGCAACGGCCGGGGCGGCGGTGGCGGTAACGGGAGCCAGGGCCGCGGCAACGGCAGAGGCGGCAAATAAGGGCCCGAAGGGCGGCGGCAACGGCCGGGGCGGCGGTGGCGGTAACGGGAGCCAGGGCCGCGGCAACGGCAGAGGCGGCAAATAAGGGCACGAGAGCGCCGGGACCGGGCGTCGCCGCGCTCCGGGTTCGGGAGCGGCGGCGTGCGCCCGAGCGCTCCGGCGCGGTTTCGAGGGACCGAAACGGACTGAGATGGCGACGTACACCTACGATCTGAGCGGGTTCGTGACCGTCGACTCCGAGTTCGAACTGTGCCTCGTCGACGTCCCGCCGCGGCGGTCGGATGAGGGCGGAGACATCGTCGTCCGGCGGGGCGGGGAGGGCGCGCCTACCGTCGAGTGGACCGGTCGCCGCGTCGTCGTGACGGTGCCGCCGTCGATGACCGTGGAGAAGGACGCCGCGACCGAACCGGTGCGGTTCACTAAGATACTGCTGTCGGCCGTCCAGGCGATGCTCCTGCGGCGGGAGGCGACGCTGGCCTTCGGCAGCGCGTTCCGGGCGCCGGACGGGAGCGGCGTCGGCCTGTTCGGACCGAGCGGCTGCGGGAAGTCCGCGGCCTCGTTCCGGCTCGCTCGGGAGCGGGGCTACCGACTGCTCGCGGACGACCTCCTCGTCTTCCACGACGGCCGGGTGTACCCGTTCCCGCGGTACCTGAACCTCCCGCGCGACGTCGCCGCAATCGAGCGGTGGCTCCGGTCGGAGGAGGCCTCGACCGAACGCGTCAGGCTCTGGCCCGACGCGGCGGACGTGCCGCGGCGATCGGTCACCGAGAGCGTGCCCGAGCGGATCGAACTCGACGAGGTGCTGGTGGTCGCTTCCCACGAGCCGCCCGCGGGGAGCCCGGAGCCGATACCGCCCGAAGACGCCGCCGCGACGCTGATCGATCTCGTTGACAAGTCGCTGGCCGGGTGGATCACGGAGTCGCGGACGCGCGAGGCGATCGACGACCGCGGCGTCGACCGTCGACCGATCCTCCGATCGGCGGTGAGCGGCGCGGCCTGTTACCGGCTCGAAACGCCGCGAAGCGACCTCGCGCGGTCGGTCGCGGAGTTCGTGGAGCGGTGAGCGGAGCCGGGCCGCGTCTCCCGACCCGGACGGTCGCTACCCGTCGAACCGAGCCGGCGGCCGCCGGTGATCGGTGGCCCGTTCGAAGGCGTACGCGAGCTCGAACAGCCGCTGCTCGGCGAACTCCCGCCCGAGGAGCTCGACGCCGACCGGGAGCCCGTCCGGAGTGAACCCGGCCGGGACGACGATCGCGGGGAGCCCCGTGTGGGCGGCGAGCTCGCAGTTCATTTCCGCGAACGGCTGGTTGTCGGGGATCTCGACCGGCGGTATCCGCGACGGCGGGTACAGCAGCGCGTCGAGGTCGTCGTCCGCCAGCCGCGCGAGCGTCGCGTCCCTGACCGCCTCCCGCCGCCGGAGGCTCCGCAGGTAGCCGGTGTTCTCGTCGAGCGCGTCGGCGTCGGTGTCGAGGATCGCGGTGCCCTCGAACCTGGCTCGCACCGCCGGGTGGAGCTCGCCGGTCGCGACGAGTTCGGCCAGCGAGTCCGGCGACGCCGCGTCGGCCGTCTCCGAGAGGTAGGCGTCGAAGTCCCGGGCGAACTCGTACTCGAGGACGCGGGCGCTTTCGAGGCGCGTCTGGTCCACCACGTCGACGGGGTCGACGACCGTCGCGCCCGCCGCCTCGAACTCGGCGATCGCGTCCTCGACGACCGCCGTCACCCGCTCGGCGGCGCTCTCGGGGGCGCTCTCGTCGTCCCGGAGGCCGAAGAACTGCCGAGCGACCCCGATGCGCGCCCCGTCGAGCCCGTCCTCGTCGAGGTGCGCCGCGTACCCTTCGTCCGGGACCCGCCGGTCGCCGCGCGCCGTGATCGGGTCCGCCGGGTCGTACCCGGCCATCGCGTCGAGGGTCCGCGCCGCGTCCTCGACCGTCCGCGCGATCGGGCCGGCCGTGTCCTGCGTCTCGCTCAGCGGGACGATCCCCGTCCGGCTGACCAGTCCCATCGTGGGCCGGACGCCGACGACGTCGTTGAACGCGGGCGGCGACCGGACCGACGAGCACGTGTCGCTCCCTGTCCCGACGACGGCGAAGTTCGCCGCGATCGCCGCCGCCGTGCCCCCGCTCGACCCGGACGGGCGCCGGTCGCGGTCGTACGCGTTCCGCGTCGCCCCGCCGAGGGAGCTCACCGTGTCGACGCCGAAGGAGAGCTCCTGGAGGTTGGCCTTCGCGAGGACGACGGCGCCGGCCTCCCGGAGCCGCGCCACCACGGTCGCGTCGCGGCTCGGCCGTGACTCGGCGAGCGCCGTGGAACCGGCCGTCGTCGGCATGTCGTGCGTGTCCTGGTTGTCCTTGAGAACGACGGGGACCCCGTGTAACGGGCCGACGAGACCGTCGCGGTCGAGCGCGGCGTCGAGTTCCCGCGCGCGGTCGAGCGCGTCGGGATTCACCGCGAGGATAGCGTTGAGGTCGTCGTCGTGCGCCGCGATCCGCGACAGGTACGCGTCGGTGACCGCCTCCGCGGTCGTCTCTCCCGCCTCGTAGGCGGCGTGGACGTCCGAGACGGTCGCTTCGATCGGGTCGAAGTCGTCGGTGTCCGGCGGCGACATAGTGGCTTTCGTGACCAATTCGCACACAGCGTTCTCAATCTACCGCTTGACGTGGTCACCGAACGGTCGCCGAGAGACGCCTCGAACCGGACGCCCCGCGTCACGCCCCGCCACTCGACCGGGAGCGTAACACACCGAACAGTCACCGTTGAACGGTTTCGGTGTCCGGAAGTGGAAGTTCAGCACGTTTTCTCTGAGTATGTCCCGATTCTGAGCGCAATGCGTTTACAGTTGCAGTGCGTTGACACTGCACATGGAGACGGAGTCGACCCCCGTTTCGGAGCTCATGAGCACCGGCCTGCTGACGACGACGCTCGACACCGCCGTCGAGCACGCCGCGGAGACGTTGCTGACCGAGGGCGTCGGGTCCTTGGTCGTCCTCGACGAGTCGGGGGGACTCGCGGGCGTACTCACGACCACCGACCTCGCGGAGATCGTCTCGTCGGGCCGGGTTCCCGGTTCGGCGACCGTCGCCGACTACATGACGGACGACGTGACGACGGTCGCGTCGACGGACGCGGTCTACGACGCCGCGGTGAAGATGATCCGGGGAGACATTCAGCACCTTCCCGTCACCGACGGGGACGACGAGGTCGTCGGGATGCTCTCGGCGACGGACCTCACGGCGCAGCTGACGTACATGACCAGCAGCGGCACCGACTGACCTCCCGAGTCCGGGTTCGGCTCGGACCCGAGCCGGGGGGCGTCCCGGACCGGGTCGCCGTCCCGGTGACCGAGTCGGACGACGAGACGCGGGCGCCGGTCGGTCAGGCGCCGTCCGTCGGCTTCCGGGCCTCGATGGCGGCGGAGACGAGGTAGTCGCCGAGGTCGCGGTCGGCGTCCCACTCGCTGATGAACTCGGTGCTGTCGTCCTTGGGCGTTATCTCGATCGCCTCGAAGCCGGCGCCGTCGAGCATCGATTCGAGCGCCTCGACGGTGGCCGCACCGGCGACGCAGCCGGTCAGCGAGTCCGGGTCCCGCTCGACGTCGTCCGGGAAGGGCGCGGTCTGGACGACGTCGGAGACGGCCACGCGACCGCCGGGCTCGAGGACGCGGTAGGCGTCGTCGAACACGGACCGCTTCTCCGGAGCGAGGTTGACGACGCAGTTCGAGATGACGACGTCGACGGTCGCGTCGGCGACGGGGAGGTGGCTGATCTCGCCGAGGCGGAACTCGACGTTGCCGGCGTCGTTCCGCTCGGCGTTCGCCCTGGCCTTCGAGACCATCTCCGGCGTCATGTCGACGCCGATGACGCGCCCCTCCGGCCCGACCTCCCGGGCGGCGAGGAAGCAGTCGAACCCCGCGCCGGAGCCGAGGTCGAGCACGGTCTCGCCGGGCGTCATCTCGGCGAAGGCCTTCGGGTTCCCGCAGCCGAGACCGAGGTCGGCGCCGTCGGCGACGGCGGCGACGTCGTCCGCGTCGTAGCCGAGGCGCTCGCTCCCGGTCGCGGCAGCGTCGCCGTCACAGCAGCCGTCAGCGACCCCATCACCGTCGCAGCACTCGTCGTCGGCGGCGTCGACGCCGGCCTCGTCGGAACCGTCCCGACCGCCCGACGCGATCCGGCCGTAGCGCTCGCGCACCATCTCGCGGATCGCCTCGGGGTCCCGGTCGGCCGGCGCCTCGGCGTCGTTACTCATCGGTCCCCCGCACGTCGTCGAGCGTTTCGAGGAGCGCCGCGGCCGTCTCGGTCAGGTCGTAGTACCGCCACGACCCTTCCTTTCGTCGCGTCACCAGCCCCGCGTCGCGGAGCCGCGAGAGCGCTTGGCTGACGGCGCTCTGGCCGACGCCGACCCCGGCTTCGAGGTCGCAGACGCAGACGCCACCGTCGGCGCTCGCGATCAGGCGGAGCAGCTCGTATCGCGTGTCGTTCCCCATCGCGGTCAGGGCCCGGAGGTCCGTCGCCGTCGCCGCCGGGTCGGCTCCGTCGAGCGACGCGCAGCAGCCGTCGGTCTCGTCTCCCGTCTCGTCGGCGGTCACGCCGTTTACCATATTAGCAATACATTATACAACCACACACTAATACGTTTCCCAAACCGCGGTTCGCGACCGGGAGAGACGGGGACGCCCGTCGCGACCGCCGCGACGCGATTCGGGAACCGGTTCTCCGGATCACGCCGACCGATCCCGCGGAAAGCGGGTGAGCGACGGGGCCCGCGCGTCACTCGCCGCCGACCGTCGTCGTCACCCGAAACGTCTCCGGGGGGTTGAGGATGCCGGCGACGGTCCCCATCGAGTGAACGACGGTGATCAGGGAGGCGCGTCGCGCTCTCGAAACGCCGCCACACCCGGCGATCGCACACACCGCCCGCCGCCGCACGTAGTTTTTTGAAATCCGACGCCTCACATTAGTCATGGCCACACCTGGCGAGTTTGGTGAGTTCGGTGGTCGTCACGTTCCCGAACCGCTCGAAGAACCGCTGGCCGAGTTAGCGGCCGCGTACGAGGACGCGATCGGTGACGAGGAGTTCATGGCCGAGCTCCGGCATCTCCTCGAACACTTCGCCGGTCGTCCGACGCCGGTGTTTCACGCGGAAACGCTGAGCGAGCGATACGGCGCCGACATCTACCTCAAACACGAGGACCTCCTCCACGGCGGGGCCCACAAGCTCAACAACACGCTCGGACAGGCCCTGTTGGCGAAGCGCGCCGGGAAAGAGCGGCTGATCGCCGAGACGGGGGCCGGCCAACACGGCACCGCGACCGCGATGGTCGGCGCCCTCCTCGACCTGGACACGACGGTGTACATGGGCCGCCACGACATGCGGCGACAGGAGATGAACGTCTTCCGGATGCGGCTGATGGGCGCCGACGTGGAGCCGGTCGAGCGCGGCAACGAGGGGCTCGCGGAGGCCGTCGACGCCGCCTTAGAGGACTTCGCCGCCAACGTCGACTCGACCCACTACCTCGTCGGGAGCGTCGTCGGTCCCGACCCGTTCCCGCGGATGGTGCGCGAGTTCCAGTCCGTCATCGGCACCGAGGCGCGCGAACAGATCCGAGAGCTGCACGGGTCGCTCCCCGACGCGTGCGTGGCGTGCGTCGGCGGCGGGTCGAACTCGATCGGGCTCTGGCACGCGTTCAAGGACGACGACGTCAAGTTCTACGGCGCCGAGCCGGGCGGGATCGACGACGAGAACCACTCGGCGCCCCTCTCGAAGACGGAACAGGACGAGCCGCGGATCTTCCAGGGGATGAAGACGAAGACGATCGGCGACGACACCCAGAACCACTCCGTGTCGGCCGGTCTCGACTACCCGGCCATCGGGCCGGAACACGCCGCGCTACAGGAGATGGGCCGCGCCGAGTACCACGCCGTCTCCGACGACGAGGCGCTGGCCGCGTTCCGCGAGCTGAGCGAGGCCGAGGGGATCATCCCGGCCCTGGAGCCGGCGCACGCCCTCGCGCTGGCCGCCAAGCTCGCCGAGGACGACCGCCACGACACGCTGCTGGTCAACCTCTGCGGCCGCGGCGACAAAGACATGCAGACGGCCGCCGAGCACTTCGACCTCGCGGACTGAGTCGGGGCGACGCGACGGGAGCGCGCGTCGGCGCTCACAGCTCTTTTTCGAAGTGAACGAGCTCGTACGCGCCGGCGACGGAGCGGGCCGCCTCTTCGTAGCCGTGCGCGCGGTAGAACTCGAGGGCCGCCGCCTGCCGAGTCGACGTCGTGGCGAGCAGGGTCCCGAAATCCGCGGCGGCCGCGCGGCGTTCGAGCTCGTCGAGGAGCGCCCGACCGTACCCGCGTCGCTGGTACGGCGGAGCGACGCGCATCCGATGGAGCTCGGCCGCGCCGGGTCGGTCTCGCTCCTCGCCGTGGCCGGCGCGGTTCGGGAGGTAACCGCCCATCGCCGCGAGCGTGCCGTCGCGGGTGGCGAGACCGGTCTCGGACGCCTCGGCGGCGTCGGCCGCGGCGTCGGTTGAGCTGTCCGCGGGACCCGTCAGGCCGTTCGTGGGGGCGGCCGGGCCGTCCGAGGGATCGGTCGCGTCGACGACGCCGACGACGAACTCGCCCCCGGCTTCGAGGTACGACGCCTCGACCGCGCTCAGGTCGTCCGTGCCGGGAACGTCGGTCGGGTCGACGCCGGCGTCCCTGAGCGCCCACTCGTGGAGGGCCCACACGGCCGCTTCGTCCCGCGGATCGTACGTCCGGAGCCGCAATCCAGCCGTCACTACGTGCGACGGTACTCGCGCGTCGGCTTGAACATACGGGTCTCCGTCGAACTCCCCGACCGACGACTGACACCGAGCCAATCCCGACCGGTGCAGGGGGCTCGCGGACGGGTCCCGACCGCAGGCGCTCGATGCAACAGACTTTCCGTCTGGCACCTCTCGTGTTCGTATGACGATAGAGACCGGCGATTCTGTGACGCTCGAGTACACTGGGCGGCTCGACGACGAGACTGTGTTCGACACCTCTCGGCAGTCCGTCGCCGAGGAGACGGGCCTCGCCGAGGCCCAGCCCGATCGAGAGTACGCGCCGCTCACGGTCGAAATCGGCGACGAACAGGTCATCGAGGGGATGGAGGAGGGACTCATCGGCCTCGAGGCCGGGGAGACGGACACCCTGACCATCCCGCCGGAGAAGGCCTACGGCGAGCCAACCGACGAGAATATTCAGACGTTCGACACCGACGAGCTCCGCGAGATGCTCGGAGGCCAGACGCCCGAGGAGGGCTCGTATCTCGAGGCTCAGAACGGCCGTCAGGGCGAGGTCGTCCACGTCGACGATGAGGTCGTCCGAGTGGACTTCAACCCGCGCCTCGCCGGGGAAACGCTGACGTTCGACGTCGAAATCGTCGACGTCAACTGATCCCGAACGGAGGCGTCTCCGGCGGTCGACGGGAGCGGCGGCGAGCGGGGGACGATGGCCCGGTCGGACTTCTCGGGCTTCGGCGGAACCGGCCCGAGACGCGGGCGCCGCGTAATCAGCCGTTTAATCCGTTTCGTACTCGGAGGGCCGGCCGCCCGAGAAGAGACGCGCGGCTCTCGCGAGGTCTCGCTTCGGGCGGCGTCGCGCCCGGTTTTGACGGACGCGGGTCGCTCGGGACGGCCTTCCGACCTGACAACGAAGCATAGAATGCGGTTATCCCCGACAGCGACGTAGCTCTCTCCGGAGTACTGATACCCAAATGATAGACACCCGTCCGGTCCTCTGCAGGCGGTGCGGCGGTCCGACCGACGTCACCGACGTGGTCGTGAGACATTCCCCGTCCGATCCGCTGGTCGTCTCCGAGTGCGCCGGCTGCGGCGCGATAGTCGGCGTCGGCGCCCATCGGTAGCCCTCAGGAGTCTCGGTGTCGTCGGACGCGCCGCTCGTCTCGGCGCGGAGGCGACCGGTCCGGCTGCGCCGCCCCGCCGAGACGAGCGGCGGCCCGGGGGTCAGAACGAGGTCTCGTCCGACTCGACGGCGGCGCGCCCGCGGTCGTCGTACCCCTTTCGACCGACGGCGTCCTCCGGGAGCAGCGAGGTGACGAACTCCTCCAGTTCGGCCTCGGACCGGAAGGCGTCCGGCTCGTCGTCGACCACGTCGAGGATCTCCGGAAGCGGCATCGTCTCGCCGTTCGCGAACTCGACGACGCCGTCGTCGCACTCCTCGACGACGGTGTCGTACGTGACGGGGTACTGGCAGTCGCAGACGTCGGTCATCGCCGCTTCTACGTCCATGTTTATTTTTCGTGATGAATACTGAAAAGGCTGGTGCCGGCGGCGCTCGCCGGCGATCGCGGTCGGTGGTCGTGTACCGTGTGCCGTTCGGTGGTCGCGGAACGGATGCCGTTCGATGGTCGCGGAACGGATGCCGTTCGGTGGTCGCGGAACGCGTACCGGGCGGCGGTCTGACGGGAGCGGCGAGATGGGTGAGGGCCTCCGCGGGTCGGAGAGTATACGTTGCCGCGCGCCGCAGAACGCTCCATGTCTCCCGCACTGCGGTGTTACCGATGTGGAGATCGCTACCGGGACCCGCTCCGCGTCCGTTGCGACTGCGGAGAGCCGCTCTGGTTCGAGCCCGACGCGGCGGCGTTCGGCTGGGAGGACTGCCGGGCGTACGACGGCGCGTGGCGGTACGAGCCGCTCTTGCCGATCGACCGTCCCGAGGGCGTCGCTCGCGCCGCGGGCGGCACCCCGCTGGTCAGGAGCGAGGGCCTCGACGACGCCGCGGGCTGTCGCGTGTACGTCAAAGACGAGGGCGAACACCCGACCGGCGCGTACAAGGACCGGGGCAGCGCCGCGGCCGTCCCGCACGCGGTCGCCGCGGCGGACGGCGCCGTCGGAACCGTCTCGTACGGCAACATGGCGATGAGCACCGCCGCCCACGCCGCGAGCCTCGACAGGGAGTGCGTCGTCCTCGTTCCCGACGACATCTCCCCGGTCCGACTCGAGCTCATCGGCCAGTACGAGCCGACGATCGTGCGCGTCGACGGCGACTACGGGGCCCTCTACGGCGACGCGCTCGACCTCTCCGACGAACTCCCGGTCCGGTTCCTCGTCAGCGACGCCCCGGCTCGGATAAGCGGATACGCGACCGCGATGTTCGAGATCTGCGAGGCGTTCGCCCCCGACGCGCCCGACGCGGTCGTCCTGCCGACGAGTTCCGGCGGGTTCGCCTCGGGGCTCTGGCGCGGGATCCGCGACCTCGAGGCCGCCGGACTCCTCGACGATCCCCCGCGGCTGTGCCTCGTCCAGACCGCCGCATCAGACCCGATAACGCGGGCGTTCGAGTCCGGTGCGACCGACCCGACGCCCATCGCACCCGACGAGACCGGCGAGACGATCGCTCACTCGATCGGGAACCCGGACCCGCCGAGCGGCGGTCGCGCGCTCGCCGCGGTCCGCGACACCGCCGGCGCCGTCGTCTCCGTCGACGACGACGAGATACGAGCCGCGCAGCGGCGGTTCGCGGTCGACGGCGGATTCTGCGTCGAGCCGGCGTCGGCGGCGTCGCTCGCGGGCGCGACCCGGCTGTCGGAGCGCGGCGAGATCGCCGCCGACGACGCCGTCGTCCTCGTTCCGACCGGGACGGGGTTCAAAGAGCTCGGGACCGGCGACGCGTCGGTGGCGACCGAGCGGACGAACCGGTCGGCCCTCCCGGAACGGCTCGCCTCGCTGCTCGGCGCCCGCTGATCCCGACGGCGGAGAATCTCCGCGTCCGCTTTTCTCGTCGCGGTACGAACGCCGACTGATGAGACTCACGCCCGGATCGAAAACGGGGTCGGTTCGACCGCACGCGCTCCTGTATCCGCTGGGCGTCTGGGCGGTGATGGCTGTCATCGCCGTCGCCAACGGCGTCTTCCGAGAAGTCTTCCTCATCCCCCGCATCGGCGACTACCTCGGACACGTGGCGAGCACCGCGCTCCTCGTCGCCGCGATACTCCTCGTCTCGTTCGCCTACTTCTCGCGGACGCCGATCGAGTACGGACGGATCGAGCTGATCGGTATCGGCGTCCTCTGGACGGCGCTCACCGTCGGCTTCGAGTTCGTCGTCGGGTACGCGGAGGGCACGCCCGTCTCGGTCACGCTCGGGCAGTACGACGTGCTCGCGGGGCAGGTCTGGATCGCCGTCCCGATCGCGCTGCTCGTCTCTCCACTGCTGTTCGGACGGTATTTGGCTCGCTGACGCCTCGTGTCCCCGACAATCGAGGGATGTCGGAAGCGGCGAGCGGTCACTCGGTCCGGAGCCATCCGAGCGTGTCGCCGATCTCGAACGCGTCGTCCTCGGCCACGACGACCTCGTCGAGCGTCCCGGCCACGGGCGCGGGGACGTCGACGCTCACCTTCTCGACCTGTATCTCACAGAGCGTGTCGCCCGCCTCGACCGACCGGCCCTCGCGGGCGAACCAGTCGACGAGGATGCCCTCGGTCTCGTCGACGTCCGCTTCCCAGTCGCCGGTCGCGCGGACCGCGACCCGCATCCCGGTGCCGCCGTCGGCCGCCAGTCGTCGCTCGCTCATTCCGCGGACAGGACCGCTCGAACGCGCTCCTCGATATCGCCCGCGTCCGGGATCACCTCGTCCTCCATCGGACGGGCGTACGGGATCGGGACGTCCGGGACGGCCACTCGCTCCACGGCGTCGAGCGCGCCGAGGTCGCGGTCGGCGACGCTCGCGACGACCTCTCCGGTGACGCCGAACGACCGGTAGTCCTCGTCGACGACGACGAGCCGCCCGGTCTTCCGGACCGACTCGAGGACGGTGTCGATGTCGAGCGGAACCAGCGTCCGGAGGTCGACGACCTCCACGTCGACGCCCGCCGCCGCGAGCGACTCCGCCGCGTCGAGCGCGCGGTGGACGTGGAGCCCGAGCGTGACCACGGTGACGTCGGCGCCCTCGCGCTTGACGTCCGCCGACCCGAAGGGAATGGTGTAGTCCGTCTCCGGGACCGGCGTCTTCGGGCCGTCGGGCGCCGGCATCCAGCCGATCCCCATCAGCCGCTTGTGGAACAGGTACATCACCGGGTCGTCGTCGCGGATCGCGTTGTGCATCAACCCCTTCGCGTCGTAGGCGGTCGACGGCACGACGACCTTCAGCCCGGGGACGTGCGCGAACGTCCCGTACAGGGTCTGCGAGTGCTGGGCCGCGTCGTTGTACGTCCCGCCGACGGCGGCCGTGAGCACGAGCGGCACGTTCACGTTGCCGCCGCTCATGTAGGTGTTCTTCGCGAGCTGGTTGTAGATCTGGTCCATCGCGACGCCGAAGAAGTCCGCGAACATCAGCTCCGCGACGGGCCGCATCCCCTCCTGCGCGGCGCCGACCGCCGCCCCGAGGTACGCGGTCTCGCTGATCGGTACGTCCATGATCCGGTCGCGGCCGAACTCGTCGAGCAGCCCCTGCGTGCTGTCGAAGATGCCGCCGTAGTCGGCGACGTCCTCGCCCATGTAGAACACCTCCTCGTTCTCGCGCATCTCGTGGGCGATCGACTCGACCATCGCGCGGCTCATCGTCAGCTCGCGGTCGACGACGCCCTCCGTCTCACTCATCGCCGTTCACCTCCGTGAGCTCGAACTCCGGTTCGTCCGTCGTCACGCCCGAGGGCGGGTTCACGAACACGTCCTCGTAGGCGTCCTCGGGCTCCGGCTGCGGCTGTTCTTTCGCCCACGCGATCGCCGCTTCGACCCGCGCTTCCGCGTCGTCGCGGACCGCCGCGAGTCCGTCGTCGTCGACGCCGTGGTCCCGCAGCGCCGACTCCATCCTGTCGATCGAGTCGCGAGCGAGCGCCGCCTCCTCGTCGTCCTCGGACCGGTACGTCTGCGGGTCGCCCATGAAGTGGCCCATCCGGCGGTGGACCTGCACCTCCAGGAGCGTGGGTCCGTTTCGGTCCCGAGCGCGCCCGACCGCCTCGCCCGCCGCCTCGTAGACGGCGAGGGCGTCGTCCCGGTCGACGCGGACGCCGGGCATGTCGAACCCGGCCGCCCGCTTCGAGCCGTCCTCTACGTCGGTGACGCGCTCTTTCGGCATGCTGATCGCCCAGTCGTTGTCCTCGACGACGAAGACGACCGGCAGGTCGCGGACGCTCGCGAAGTTCAGCGACTCGAGGAACGCCCCCTGGTCGATCGCCCCCTCGCCGAGGAACGCGACCGCGACGGCGTCCTCGTTCCGCTTTTTCGCCGCCAACGCCGCCCCGGCCGCCGGCGGACATCCCTCGGCGATGATCCCGCTACACGCGAAGTTCACGTCGGGGTCGAACAGGTGCATGTGACCGCCCTTCCCCTTGCCGAGACCGGTCTTCCGGCCGAATATCTCGGCGGTCATTCGCTTCAGATCGACGCCCTTCGCGATGGCGACGTGGTGCGGTCGGTGTGGCGCCGTCACGGTGTCGTCCGACCGGAGATGGTGACAGACGCCCACAGCGGCCGCTTCCTGGCCCGCCGCGAGGTGGAGTTCGCCGGGGATCGGTCCCGCGGAGATGTCGAACGCCGGCTGTTTCCCCTCCAGGTACTCCTCCTGGAGGCGTTCCTCGTAGTACCGCGCCGTTACCATGTCGGCGTACAGCTCGCGCATCTTGCCTACTGATACCATGCCACGGTAATGTACACGGTTAATAATACTAGATACTTCGGGTGATGTTCGAACGACATGTCCGACCCGTATCCGCCGCCGGCGGGTCGCTTTCCGGTCGCGTCGGTCCGCCTTCGGTCGCGTCGGTCCGCCTTCGGCCGCGGCTCCGGACGCCTAGCCCGGGTCGGCGACGATCCACGGCTTCTCGTCGGGGTCGTACTCGGCGATCGCCCCGCTGTGACTGCGCGTTTCGGGCGCGAGCACGCCGACGTGTTTCAGCTGCTGGACGAAGTTGAACAGGACGTTGGTGCGGATCACGTCCCGCCAGACCGACGGGTCTCGATAGAGCCGAGCGGTCTTCCCCCGCTCGATCAGCTCCCGCGCTCGCGTGGCCCCCCGCGTCGTGCAGAAGGCGCTCAGGAAGACGTTCGGGTACTCACGGACCAGCCGCTCCACGAGGTCGAGGAACTGCACGCGCGGCCCCTCCTTGCGGAGCGCGTCGAGCAGCAGGCCGAACTCGGGGTGTCTGGAGAACGAGTTCCGGAGGAGCACCGCGAGCGGCGGGTGGACCTCGGCGACCGTGTCCCGGCCGACGTCCGCCTTCGTCACTCGGAGGTCGTCGAGGTCCTCGATCCCGTACCCGCGGAGCACCGTCGCGGCCAGCTCGCCCTGCGAGGTCAGCTCGTTCGGCGACCCGAGCGCGAGGAGACCGAGGGTCCGAGCGCTCGCGACGGTCTCGTCGCCGGCGCCGAACCCGTACTCGTCGGCGATGACGTCGACGAGTTCGTCGCGCGCGAGCGGCCCGTACCGATCGAGGGCGACGACCGGCGCGAGGTAGTTCAGCGGCTGCGCGAGGCTCAGGGTCGTGACGTCGCCGCCGAACGCGTCGCTCCGAAGCCTGACTGACAGCTGTCCCTCGATGTCGGCGACCTCCTCGGCCGATTCCGCGCTCGGCGGGTCGCTCCACGAGGTCGCCCCGTCGGCGTCGACGCCGATGACGCCGACCCCCTTCGACCGGAGCAGGTTCGCGTGCGGCGCGACGGCCTCGCCGTCGCCCGCGAGGTACGAGACGTGCGCGCCCTGCTGGTACGTCATCGCCTGCCCGATGCCGCGGAGGAGGTTCGTCGACCCCTTCACCTCGATCGCGAACACGCGGTCCGCGTCGGTGAAGCCGAGCACGTCCGGGTACCGCCCCCGGATCGTGATCTCGTGGCGGCGACAGCGGTCGAGCACGTCGGCGTACGTCTCGCTGTGAGCGTCCGGGACGTGCACCAGCGGCTCGTAGTTCCGCTCGTCGAGCGCGGTCACGACGCGGTCGAACACCGCCGCCTCGTCCATACGGGGCCGTGCGCCCCGCGGGCAATAAACGGTTCTCCCGCTCGGTCGACGTATTCCCGCTCGATCGATGCGGTCCTCGACCCCGACGACCCGGTGGTGACACGGCCGTGTATCGACGAATTACCAGGTGCATAGGTATCATATATATCTTATATATTCCGGTTACGTGTGTAGTCCCGATTCGTTCCGTATCGGCGATCCCAGCGGCGTTCTGCGTCGACAGAGACGCTGACCTCTCGCGACATCGGGTCTCGATATCCGCCGATAAAGCCCATATCCGCAGGTCGAACGGGATTCGAATCCAACGACGGGCCGCTCGACCGAGGGGACCGACGACCGAGGGCTGAGCGGTGACGGTCGAACGAGCCGTAGACGCGCCGATCGACGGTGACCGTTCGCCGACGAGTCGGCGTCAGAGGCGGTTTCCGGCGTCTGATAACCCGAGACCGCAAACGGAACGAACGCCGACGTATCGACCGGTCCCGACCGACTGACTCTCGCGGCCGGCATAACATATATGTGGTATTTATCTAGAACTATGAGACTACATATATGACTATCCGCCCGATCTCGGTTCGACCGCCGCCGTCGACGGACCGCACTGCCACCGCACCGCCGTCGCAGCCGTCGCAGCTGTCGCCGCCGTCGCCGCGTCGTCACCGATTCCGGCGGTAGTCAAGGTAGCTGTCGTCTTGCATCACCTGCGACCGCCCGCCGTCGACGAGGACGCTCTCGCCGGTGATGAAGCCCGCGTCGTCGCTCGCGAGGAAGGCGGCGAGCCCGGCCACGTCGGCCGGTTTTCCGAGGCGGCCGACCGGGTGGATGTCCGCCGTGTGCTCGTAGTCGTCGCCCAGCTCCTCCCGGGTCCGTTCGATCTCGATCCAGCCGGGGTTGATCGTGTTCACCGTGATCCCGTCCGGGCCGAGCTCCAGCGCCAGCGCGCGGGTCATCCCGTTGATCCCGGCCTTGACCGCGTTGTACGGGAACAGCCCCGGCATCGTGAGGAACGCGTGGTTCGAGGAGGTGTTGAGGATCGTCCCGCCCGCGGGCATCCGCTCGGCCGCGTGCTTCGCGCACAGCCAGAACGACCGGAAGTCGGTCTCGACGACGAACTCCCAGTCGTCGATCGTCGCCTCGCTGGCGGTCGTCTCCGTCTGGACGCCCGCGTTGTTCACCAGCACGTCGATCCGCCCGTGCTCCGCGGCGGCGTGGTCGACGAGCGCCTCGATCTCCGCCGGCTCGCGCATGTCGGCCCGGACGAACGTCGCGTCGCCGCCCGCCGACTCGATCTCGTCGACGACGGCCTCGCCGCGGTCGGCGGAGCGCCCGGTCACCACGACCGCGGCGCCCTCGGCGGCGAAGCGACGGGCGACGCCCGCGCCGATCCCTCGGGTGGAGCCGGTGACGAGGGCGACGGTGTCCGCGTGTCTGTCCGCGACGGCGTTCTCGGTCGGATCGCTCGGTGACATACGTGTCATGCCGGCGCCGCCGGTCAAATAATCATCGCCCGCGGGTCCCCGCTCCCCTGGACGACCCCCGCTCTCGCCTCACCACTCGGCGACGCTCCCGTCGGCGTGCCGCCACACGGGGTTGTGCCAGTCCACGTCCCTCTCGGCCTGCTCGCGGACGTGGGCCTCGTCGATCTCGATCCCGAGCCCGGGGCCGTCGGGGATCCGCACGTACCCGTCCTCGTAGTCGAAGACGGACGGGTCCGCGAGGTAGTCGAGCACGTCGCTCGTCTCGTTGTAGTGGATGTCGAGGCTCTGCTCCTGGATGAAGGCGTTCGGCGAGCAGGCGTCCACCTGCAGGCAGGCGGCGAGCGCGATCGGGCCGAGCGGGCAGTGGGGGGCCATCGCCACGTCGTACGCCTCGGCCATCGCGGCGATCTTCCGCACCTCGGTGATCCCGCCCGCGTGCGAGAGGTCCGGCTGGATCACGTCGACGGCGCCGCTCTCGAACACCTCCTTGAAGTCCCACCGCGAGTACATGCGCTCGCCGGTCGCGATCGGCGTCGTCGTGTGCGCGGCGATCTGCGGGAGGGCGTCGTTGTGCCCCGACAGGACGGGCTCCTCGACGAACATGGGGTCGTACGGCTCCAGCGCCGCCACGAGGCGCTTCGCCGTCGGCTTGGACACCCGCCCGTGGAAGTCGACGCCGATCCCGACCTCGTCGCCGACGGCCTCCCGGACCTCGCGCAGTCGCCGCGCGGCGGCGTCGACGGTCGCGGGGTCGTCGACCCGCTCCATCTCCTCGGTCGCGTTCATCTTCAGCGCCGTGAACCCGGCCTCGACCTGTGCGCGGGCCTGCTCGGCCACGTCGGAGGGCCGATCGCCGCCGATCCACTGGTACACCCGAATGCGGTCGCGCGCCGCGCCGCCGAGCAGGTCGTGGACGGGGACGCCGAGTTGCTTCCCCTTGATGTCCCACAGCGCCTGGTCGACGCCGGCGATGGCGCTCATCAGCACCGGCCCGCCGCGGTAGAAGCCGCCGCGGTACATCGCCTGCCAGTGGTCCTCGATCCGACCGGCCTCCTCCCCGAGCAGGTAGCTCTCGAACAGCTCCTCGACGGCGGTCCGCACCGTCTTCGACCGCCCCTCGACGACCGGCTCTCCCCACCCGACCGTTCCGTCGGCGGTCTCGACGCGCAGGAAGAGCCACCGCGGCGGCACCTCGAACAGCTCGTAGTCGACGATTTCGCTCATCTGATCGCCTGGGAGTACCCCACCGGCGCTGTTAGTCGTTTCGGGTGGATCGGCGGTCGCCGGGAGCGAGCGTTGCCCGCGAGCCGTCCCATTTATTAGGGTCGCCGTCGCGGATGCGGGTATGCACTCACGACGAGCCGACCGGATCCGCGAGGGCGGGGTCGTCGCGATCCTCCGCGGCGTGGACCCGGACGCGGCGATCGACGTGGCGGACGCGGTCGTCGACGGCGGCGTCACGGCGCTCGAAGTGACCGCGGACACGCCGGCCGTCACGGAGACGATCGGCGCGCTCGCCGACCGGTTCGACGACGTCCTCGTCGGCGCCGGGACGGTCCTCGACGCGGAGACCGCCCGGGCGGTCCAGCTCGCGGGCGCCCAGTTCCTCGTCACGCCGACGGTCGACGCCGGCGTGATCGAGACCGCGAACCGCTACGGGACGCCGGTCGCGACCGGCGCGTTCACGCCGACGGAGGCCCTCCGCGCGTCCGAGGCCGGCGCCGACTTCGTGAAGGTGTTCCCGGCCGCGACCGGCGGACCCGAACACGTCGCGGCCCTGGGCGGCCCGCTCCCGCAGATCCCCCTGGTGCCCACCGGCGGGGTCGGTCCCGCGAACGCCGGCGACTACGTCGAGGCCGGCGCCGTCGCCGTCGGGGTCGGCAGCGCGATCGTCGACGACGACGCCGTCGCGAACGGGGAGTTCGAGCGCATCGCGGAGAACGCGCGCCGGACGGTCGACGCGGTCGCGGCGGCCAGAGAGCGGTAGTCGGCCGGTCGCGAGTCAGTCGCCGTCCGCCGCGGCGTCTCCGGTCTCGCAGCCGCAGCCGCCGCGCCGGATGAGCTCGCTGACAGGCGCGTCAGCCCCGCAGTGGGGACAGACGGCCCGCACGTCGACGAGGACATCGTAGTCGTCTCGGTCGAGCTCGTCGGCGTTCGCGAGCGACGAGATCGCCGACTCGCTGACCGCCGAGAGCCGCCCCTGCAGCTTCTCGATCGTCTGGATCTTCCGTTCGACGCGGCCCTCATCGTCGGTCGGGAGGCTCGCTCCGCGGTCCTCGGTGAGGTACGTGTGGATCGCCTGGTGCGTGACGAAGTCTCCCGTCAGCTCGTCGACGTCCACGCCCTTGCGTTCGAGCCGCCGTCGCGCCCGAGTCACTTCCGAGCCGGTCCCGTCCTGCAGCGCCTCGTACGTGCTCGATATCTCGACGTCGAGCGACGGGTTGGCGGTCTCGCGGACCGCCGCCGTCAACACCGCCTCGTTGAACTCGTCGGCGAGATCCCGCAGGCTCGTGCGCTCGCCCGTCTCGCCCGTCCACTCGGCCTCGAGCGTCGGCCCCATCTCGTCGAGGTCGTACGCCTCGATCACTCGGCCGACCTTCGTGTTCGGTCCGTCCTCGCCGGTCATACCGATCGATCGAGGGGTAGCGTTACAAGGGTATCGGTGTCACGCCGCGTTCCGGCACCGGACGGCGCCGGTTCCGAAGCGATCAGTGGCGGTCCGGAGTCACTCGATCTGCTCGACGTACGCGTACTCGTCGGGGAGCGCGGCGGCGTCCTCGGGGAGCAGCGCGGCCACGAGGTAGTCGGCGTGGTCGCGGAAGTAGTCGACCACGCGGGCGATGCGGTCCGAGTCGATCGCCTCCAGCGAGTCGAGGATGATGAACGGCACCGTCTCGTGGACGTCGTGAACCAGGTATCCCGCCAGGGCGAACACCAGTCCGGTCACCTCGCGCTCGCTCTCGGAGAGGTGGTCGACGGTGTCCTCGTACGCCGCGCCGTCGGGAGACGAGCGGACGATGTGGAGGTCGAACCGCGTCTGCGTGACCTTCTGCCGCCCCTCGCGCACGTCGGTCTCGCGGCGCTCGATCCAGATCCGGTCGAGGTTCTCGTACTCGAGGATGTCGAGGACGGTCGCCATGTGTTCGTTGAACTCTTCGACGGCGCTCTCCTCCAGCCGGTCGACCCGCGTTCGCAGCTCCGTCAGCCGGTCCGCGACCGCCTCCCGCTCGGCTTCGAGATCCTCGCGGCGCTCGATCGCCTCCTCCCGCTCGTCGATCTGCGCTTCGATCTCCTCGATCTCGTCCTCTAGCCGCCCGATCCGGAGTTCGATCTCGTTGGCCTCGCGGTGGCGCTCCAGCGCCTCGTTGTGACCGTCCACGTCGATCGACTCGGCCTCCGCCTCCAGCTCCTCGATATCCGACTCCTTCGACTCGATCCGCGATTCGAGGTCGGCGATTCGAGACTCCGTCGCCTCTATCTCCGAGTGGACCGTATCGAGCCGCTCCTCGGCGCGCTCGACCTCGCGTTCCGCCTCGCGCAGCGCGGACTGTCGGTCGGTGAGCTCCTGGATCTCCGAGCGCAGCTCGCTGCGCTCGTCGAGCCGCTCCGACCGCAGGTCCCGGAGGCGGTCGAGCGTCGTCTCGATCTGTTCGGTCTCGACCTCGGAGCCGCAAGTCCAACACGTCGTCCGGTCGTCGCCGGTCAGCGCGTCGGTCGGACTGTCGCCGGCCCGGGACGCCCCGTCGGCGTCGGCCGCGCCGTCGCCGCTCCGACCGACGTCGATGGCGGGCGCCGACCCGTCGAGCATGTCCTCGTTGAAGTTGATGACGCTGCCGAGCTCGTTGATCGCGTCGTCGAGCGCCCGCTGGCGGCGGCGCAGCTCGTCGACGCGTCCGGCGAGCTGATCGGGGCTCTCCTCCGGCTCCTGTGCCGACTCGATCGTCTGCCGGAGCTCGTCCCGCTCCGCCTTCAGCTCCGTCAGCGTCGACCGCTCGGTCTCGAGGTCGAACTCGAGGTCGTCGAGCTCCGAGCGAGCGTCGCGAACGCGCTGGAACGCCTCCTCGAGCTCCCGCTTCCGGGTGCGGCTCTCCTCGACGCCGGCGTCGAGGTCGTTCAGCTCCTCCCTGACCGCTTCGAGCTCCGCCTCGGCGTCGTCGAGGGCCGACCGCTTCTCCCGGAGCTCGGCCTCGAGCTCGGGGAGGTCCTGTTCGAGCCCGTCGAGTCGGTCGATCTCGGATTCGATCTCGGACCGCTCCTGTTTGCACTCCCGGATCTCGGCGTCGATCGAGTCGGTGTCGATCGGGCGCATGATGATCTCCTGGAGGTCGTCGCCGCGCGCGACGGCCCGACGCGCCTCGTTGTTCTCTAACAGGAACGCGAACAGGTCCGCGAGCTCCGGGTCGTCGAGGTACGGGTCGCCGCCGAACGCGACCGAGTCGCCGCGTCTCGTCAGCGTCCGGGTGTACGTCTCGTCCCCGACTTCGAGGGTCACAGCGCCCTCGTCTGCGTCGCCCTTCAACGAGCTCCGACGACTCCCGAGCCCGGCCATCAGCGCCTGCAGGAAGGACGTCCGGTTCGTCGCGTTTCGCCCGGCCAACACCGAGACCCCCTCGGGGAGGGTCACGGACGCCTCGTCGATGCCGCCAACGTTTCGAACGTCGACGCGCACGACCGATTGAGAGGTCTGAACCATCGGTTATCTTACTCAATCCTCTCACGGACTTAAATCTATCTTTCAATCGCCGCCGTCTCCGGTTTCGTGCGGCGTCGGCGCGACGAACCGGCCGTCGTCGAACTCGATCGGGCTCGGCTCCGCGAGGACCCGCAGGTCGTCGCGTTCGCGCGCCTCCTCGACGAGCGCCGGAGAGGCGTACAGCCGGCCGAGCCGCATCGTGTCCGTCGCCCGAAGCACGCGGGCGTCGTCGGCCCCGACGACGCCGACGGTCGACAGCGAGGCGACGAGGCCGGCGCGGTCCGTCTCGACGACCGGCGGGAGTCGAACCCCCCGCGTCGTACTCGCGGTGATCGCGTTGATGAGGGTGGTCGAGCTGTCGAGTTCGGCGGCCAGGTCGCGGCCGACGAAGTCCGCGGAGCCCATCCCCATGGCGTTGCCGTGTGTCGTCTCCGTCAGCCCTCGCACGAAGATCCGCTTGACGTCCGGCAGCTCCGGCTCCGGCTCGTTGATCGCGAACGGGCGGCGACCGATCACGTTCGTGTCCATCCCCTGTCCGCTGACGTCTTTGCCCTGTCGGTCGAGGACTAACACGTCGACGTCGTCGAACGGGATCGTCGGCAGGCGGTCGTACGCGAGCTCCAGCAGCTCCGCCTCGCGGTCGAGGAAGCCGGACGGGGGGACGCCCTCGATCACGGCGGTGTCGTCGAACTGGTCCTCGACGATCGCGACGCCGCCCGCGACCGGGAGCTCGGCCAGCAGCTTCTCCGCGATCTCCGGGATCATGTTCCGGAAGCTCCAGTCGATCGCCCACTCGTGTGCGGTCTTCGCCCCTCGCTGTTTCCCCATGCCGATGACGAGCATCTTCGAGAGGCCGCTCTCGACGGGGCCGTCGTAGTCGGTGTGGGGCTTCACCCGGTTGACCGGGACGATCGCGTCGGCGCCGGCGGCGTGCGCGTCCGCGTACACGGGAACGCCCCGGTCCGGCGTCTCGCCGACGCGGACGACCTCCATGCTCGACCGGATCTCGCAGCCGATCGCCGCAGGGGTAACGCCGAGGGATTCGAGCATCTCCCGCTGTCCCTCCGCGGTCGCCCCGCCGTGGCTCCCCATCGCCGGGAACACGAAGGGGTCGTAGCCGGCGTCCTCGATCACGCCGACGACGCCGCTCACGATCGACGGGAGGTTCGCTATCCCGCGGCTGCCGGCGCCGACGGCGACCTCGCCGCCCTCGGGAACACCGGCGAACTCCAGCGACGCCACCGCCTCGGCGGCCGCGGCCTCGACGCGATCGCTCGGGATCGGATCGGTGTCCCAGTCGCGCTCGACGAGCCCCAGATCCGGGAGCGGTCGGTCGCCGCACGCGTCGAGCACGGTCGCCTCGGGCACGACGAGGTCGTCGAGTGAGTCCATGCGAACGACTCCCGCTCGACCGACATAAACGTGGGGGCCGCGGCGCGATTCGTCCCGAAACCGACCCCCCGCGACCGTCCCTTCGCGACCGTCCCCCCACGATCGGCACCTGCGACCGTCCCTCCCGCGACCGGTCCCGGCGCCCGTCCCCCGCGATCGGTACCTGCGAGGCGTCGATCCCGCGTCGCCGGTCCGACTGCCGTTACAAACGTACGGATGTAATGAACTTCGTCGAGATCCGATCTGGATCCGAACATACCGGATCAACGTCTGTAGTCGGCACGTCTCTCTTTTTCGCCTTACTCGCCGATATTAAGCGTCAGAATCCGGGACGAGTCGTCCCGCGAAATCAGATTTCGGTCCGATTCGGCCGCGTCTGCCCGGGATATAGGCCGGCTCACGCGGTCAAATATTCTTTATTATCCGAGTACACGGGAAGTTAAGTGGCTTGGGGCGGAGTACTGTGTATGGCAAAAGAGCTCAAATCGGTCGCGAAAACGACTGAAACGTCGTTACGACTGATCGACGTACTGCGAGATACCGACGGGATGACTATCGTTGATTTATCCGAGCATCTCGGATTGGCTCCGAGCACGGTCCACCGCCACCTCGCCACCCTGAAGAAACACGGGTACGTCGTCCGCGACGGCGACGTGTACGCCCTCGGCCTCCAGTTCCTCACGATCGGCGGGCAGATCCAGCGACGGGTGACGGCGTACCCCATGATCAAGGAGAAGGTCGACGCCCTCGCCGACGAGACGGGCGAACGCGCGCAGTTCATCGTCGAGGAGAACGGCGAGCGAGTGTACCTCTACACCGAAGTCGGACAGAGCGCCGTCCAGACCGGCGCCCACGTGGGCAAGCGCGGCGCGATCCACACGAGCGCGGGTGGGAAGGCGATCCTCGCGGCCTACGACCGGGACCGCGTCGAGGCGATCCTCGACGACCGCGGACTGGACGCCGGACACGACGCCATCACGACCCGCGAGGAGCTGTTCGCGGAGCTCGACGCGATCAGCGACCGCGGCTACGCGTTCAACCGACAGGAGACGACGGCGGGCGTCCACGCGATCGGCGCGCCGGTGATCGCCGGCGGCGAGGTGGTCGGCGCGCTGAGCGTCTCCGGACCCGCCAACCGGATCACCGGCGATCGCTTCACGGAGGCGCTCCCCGAGCGGATCCTCGGCGCGGTCAACGAGCTGGAGCTCCACATCGAACACTCCGTGTGAGGATCGCCGGGCCCCGAGAGTTTATTACGTCTCTCGGCGCTCGTCAACCCAATGAACGCGAACGACCGGGCTCTCGTGCGATTTACCTCTCTCGCCCACGGGATGTTTCACACGTACGAACTCTCCATACCGCTCTTCGTCGGGCTCTGGATGGCCGAATTCGACGTCTCGGCGGCCGTCATCGGCACCGTCATCGGCGCCGGATACGCGTTCATCGGGCTCGGCGCGCCGGTGAGCGGCGTCCTCTCCGACCGGTTCAGCTCGCGGCGGCTGATCTTGGCCTCCATCGTCGGGATGGGGATCGGGTTCGGGATCGTGGCCCTCGCGCGCGGCGTGGTCTCGCTCGCCGTCGCCGTCCTCCTGTGGGGCTGTTTCGCGAGCGTCTACCACCCCGCCGGGCTCTCGCTCATCAGCCGCACCGCGGACGCCCGCGGCACGGTGTTCGCGTATCACGGCGTGGGCGGCAACGTCGGGACGGCGTTCGGCCCGCTCCTCACGGCGCTGCTCCTCATGTTCGCCGACTGGCGGCTCGCGGCCGGCGCGCTGTCGGCCGTCGCCCTGCTCGTCGGGCTGGCCGGCACGCGGATCGAGTTCGAACTCGGCGGGGGCGAGGACGCCGGCGAGACGGGCTCGATCGCCCAGGAGCTCCGGAAGACCGCTCGGGACTCCCGCACCCTGTTCGCGACCGCCTTCACGGTCGCGCTCGTCGCGGTGCTGCTGTACGGCACGTACTACCGCGGCCTGCTGACGTTCCTCCCGGACGTCCTCGCCGAGTCCCCGGCGCTGCGCCCCTTCGAGCTGTTCGACCAGACCGTCCAGCCGGCCCAGTACGTGTACACCGGCCTCCTGACCGTCGGCATCGGCGGCCAGTACGTGGGCGGGCGGCTGACCGACCGCGTCTCCAGCACCACCGCGTTCTTCGGCTTCTTCGCGGTCCTCGCCGGCCTCGCCGCGGCCTTCCCGTTCGTCCGGGGACTCGGGACCGTCGCGCTCGTCGGGGTCTGCCTCCTGATCGGTTTCTTCGTGTACGGCACGGCGCCGATCTATCAGGTCGTCGTCGCCGAGAACGCCGGCGAAGCCGTGCAGGGGCTCTCGTACGGGTTCACGTATCTCGCGATGTTCGGCGTCGGGGCCCTCGGCGCGTCGCTCGCGGGGTTCGTGCTCACGCACGCGACGAGCTCCGTGCTGTTCTTGCTCCTCGCGGGGATCGCCGGGCTCGGCGGCGCCGCGGTACTGTTATTGATGCGGCTGTAGCCGTCCGCCGGGCACCCCCGAAATCTCCCAACCTTTATGACCTCGTCGTCGGAGTGGTAGGTATGAGCGCAGACGAGAAGCGACAGCGACTCTTAGAGGAGATCGTCGTGATCGACCTGACGACGTTCGTCACCGGCGGCTTCGCCACATTGATGTTAGCGAACCAGGGAGCCGAAGTGATCAAGGTCGAGCGGCCGGGCGTCGGCGACGACAGCCGGTACTCCGGGCCGCCGTTCGTCGACGTCGAGGGGTACGAGGGCCCCGGGAAGCCGGCGTCCGAGGAGGGCGAGTCGCCGTACTTCTGGACGGTGAACTACGGCAAGCAGAGCATCGAACTGAACCTGAAGACCGAGGAGGGGCTGACGGCGCTGTACGACGTCGTGGCCGAGGCCGACGTCGTCGTCGAGAACTTCCGACCGGGCACCGCCGAGCGGCTCGGCGTCGACTACGGGACGCTCCGGGAGCGGAACGACGAGCTGATCTACTGCTCGATCTCGGCGTTCGGCGAGACGGGCCCGTGGAGCGACCGACCGGGGTACGACCTGCTCGTGCAGGGGATGAGCGGCATGATGAGCGTCACGGGCTACCCCGACGCCCCGCCGGCGAAGGTCGGGCTCCCGCAGACGGACCTCATCACGGCGATGTGGTCCGCGTTCGGGATCGTCACCTCGCTGTACAACCGCGAGCGGACCGGGGAGGGCGAGCGCGTCGAGCTCGGGATGCTCGACGCGGCGCTCCCGTGGCTCACGAAGCAGGCCGGCAAGAGCTTCGTCGGCGAGGAGACCTCGCGGATGGGGACGAAGGACCCGGTGCTCGCGCCGTACCAGATGTACCCGACGGCCGACGGTCACCTCAACGTCGCCTGCGGGAACCAGAAGCTCTGGGAGGAGTTCTGCGCGGCGATCGGCCGCGAGGACCTCTCGACGGACGAGCGCTTCGCCACGAACTCGGCGCGGGTGAACAACATGGACGCGCTCGAAGCGGAGCTCTCGGAGGTCCTCCGAACCAAGACGACCGACGAGTGGGTCGACCTGCTGGCCGACGAGCGCGGGCTCCCCGTGGGGCCGGTGTTCGACGTCGACGAGGCGCTGGATAACGAGCAGGTGCGCGCCCGCGGCGCCGTCGGCTCGATCGACCACCCCGCGGCGGGGGAGATCCCCGTCATCGAACACCCGCTCAACTACGACCGGGCCGACTCGGGGTTCGAGAAGGCGCCGCCGCTGCTCGGCGAGGACACGGTGCGCGTGCTGAAAGCGGCCGGCTACGACGACGCCCGCATCGACGAGCTGATCGAGGCGGGCGCGATCCCGGAGCCCTGACCGGCGCGCCGGCGATCAGCGAGACGTGTCGAGGACGACCTTTCCGAGCGTCCCGGAGGAGCGCAGCTCGGCCAGCGCCTCGGGCACCGAATCGAGCCCGAACACGGAGTCGACCGCCGCGGTGAACGTCCCGTCGGCGAGGCGCTCGCCGACCCGTTCGAGGATCGCCGCCTGATCGCCCGCGGAGGCCACGATCGACATGAACCGGAGGTCCGCGTCCGCCTGCTTCGCCGCCATCGACGTCCCGCCGTCGACGGCGATCGGCCCGTCCTCCCCGATGACGACGATCCGGCCGCCGCGCGTCAGGCACGCCAGGTTCGCCGCGAGGTGCGCGTCCGCCCGCGGCTCGAACACCACGTCGACCTCGCGCCCCTCGGCCGCCGCCGCGACGTCGTCGGCGAGGCGCTCGCTCCGGTAGTCGACGACCGCGTCGGCGCCGAGTTCCCGCGCGAACGCGGCTGGCTCGCCGTCGCGGGCGGTGCCGACGACGGTCGCGCCCGCCGCCGCGGCGACCTGCACCGCCGCGTGGCCCACGCCGCCGGACGCGCCGTGGACCAGCGCGACGTCGCCCAGTCGGAGGTCGCCGCGGGTCACGAGCGCGCGCCAGGCGGTCGCGAACGCCATCGCGGCCGCCGCCCCCTCCCGGAACGGGACCGACTCGGGCAGCGGCGCGAGCTGGTCGACCGGCGCCGCGGTGTACTCCGCGTACGTCCCGGGCGAGAACAGGCCGAGGCCGGTCGCGAACACGCGATCGCCCGGCTCGAACGCGGTCACGCCGTCGCCGACCGCCTCGACGACCCCGGCGAGGTCGGACCCGCCGACGTGCGGGAGGCCGGACGGTGGGCTCACGTTCCCCTCGCGCACGTACTCGTCGATCGGGTTCACGCTCGCCGCCTCGATCCGCACGAGCGCCTCCCCCGGGCCGGGATCGGGCCGGTCGACGGTCTCTACGGTCAGTACGCTCTCGTCTCCGTGGTCGTGGAATCTGACGGCACGCATACGGCTCCGTACGACGAACCGACGTATAGTGTTGTGCCCGCGGTCGGGCCCCGCGGGGAGCGCTCCGACGCGGCGAGCGCTCCGCCCCGCCGAGCGCTTATGTGCTCGCCGTTCCCACAGAACGCATGCACGTCACCGGGCTCGATCACGCGGTGTTGACCGTCGCCGACGTCGACCGCGCCGTCGACTTCTACGCGGGGACACTCGGCGGCACGGCCGAGACGTTCGACGGCGGTCGGCGGGCCGTCTCGTTCGGCGACCAGAAGATCAACTTCCACCCGGCGGACGCCGTGTACTCGCCCCACGCGGATCGGCCGACGCCGGGGAGCGGGGACCTCTGTCTCGTCGTCGACGACTCCCTCGAAGCGCTCCGCCGTGACCTCGGCGACCGCGGCGTCGAAGTCGTCCACGGCCCCGTCAAGAAAGTGGGCGCTCGCGGCCCGATGGAGTCGATGTACGTCCGCGACCCCGACGGCAACCTGGTCGAGTTGGCCCGGTACGACGCGAATGCTTAATGCGCTCCGAGCAAAGTAACTGGTACATGACCGATGGTTGGACACACGTGACGCCCGAGGAAATCGGTCGACGCGAGGACAAGCCCGGACGGCGCTGGGAGCTTTCCCCGGAACTGGAGATCGACGCATTCAATCTCAACGTCGCCGTCTTAGAGCCCGGCGAGCGGCTCTCGGAGAATCACTTCCACTACCATGACGACCAACAGGAGGTGGTGTACGTCGCCGACGGGACGTGCCGGGTCGAGGTCGACGAGGGCGGCTTCGACGCGACGGCGGACGACGTCGTCCGGTTCGACGCGGGCCGCGACGGCGCGCACCTGATCCACAACCCGTTCGACGAGCCGGTCCGGCTCGTCGAACGGGTT